>DATLLM010000672.1:0-8296 GCA_035537855.1 Chloroflexota bacterium
GCCCGGGGGCCGGCGCCGCCCCCCTCGCCGCCGGCCCCCGGGCCGGCCAGCCGGTCGAGGCGGGCGAGCTGGGCGTCCGCCCGGCGCTCGGAGAGGCGGGCCGCCTGCCACAGGGCGTCGACCAGGCTCCCGGCGCCGGCCGCCCCGTCCTTCCCTTCCAGCCGCTCACGCTCGTGCTCACGCTCACGCTCACGCATCGCTCGGTCTACTCCCGGATCCTCCGCGGTCGTTGCCGCTGTCCAGTATAGAACATCCGTTCCAGCGGAGTGAAGGGGATTCGGGGCCGATCCGGCCCCCGGGCCGCAGACGCGGCGGCCGCGCTCTACCCGGGCCGCCGGCCCTCGGGCTGCGGACCTGGGACTCCGGACTCCGGACTCCGGACTTCGGACCTGGGACTTCGGCCCCGGACCCTCGCCCCTACTCGACGCTGCCCGAAGCGACCTCGTACGCCCCCTGCACGCCCTTGACCGTCTGCAGGCGCTCCTGGCGCCGGAAGTAGGTCGGGCCGAAGCGACCGGCCAGCCGGGCGGCGACCTGATGGCGGGCGTCGATCAGGTTGGTGCGCTCGCTCGGGTCGGCGTCCAGGTCGTAGAGCTCGTCCGGCTCGCCCTCGGGGCGCAGGATGAGGCTCCAGTTGCGCCCGTCCCCGTCGACGCCGGCGGCGCGCACCACCCGGTCGACGCCGGCGTGGTAGCCGGTGATGCACACCGGGCGGTGCGCGCCGGCCGGGGCGGCGTCTGCGCTGCCGTCCACCAGGGCGCGGAAGGAGCGCCCGTGCATGTCCTCCGTCTCCCCGCTCAGGCCCATCAGGTCGAAGAGCGTGGGCAGCACGTCGTGGTACTGCACCATGGCCCCCACCCGCGTGCCCCCGCGGCGCCCGCCGGGGAGGCGCAGCAGGAACGGCACCTGCAAGAGCTCGTTGTAGAGGCGGTCGGCGCCCTTGAGGAACTTGCCGTGGTCGGCCAGGGGGTGCCCGTGGTCGGCGACGACCAGGATCAGGGAGTCCTCGTAGTAGCCGAGGCGCTCGAGCGTCTCGAAGAGCGGGCCGAGGGCGGCGTCGACGGACTCCGCCTCCCCGGCGTAGAGCCCCCGGATGTGCTGCACCTCGCGCTCGTCCGCCCAGTCGCTGGCCCGACCGCCCATGGGCATGATCAGGCGCCGCCCGCGGTAGGCCGGATCGGTGTAGTGGTCGAACGCCCGCGGCGGGTCCCACGGCTCGTGGGGGTCGAAGCTGTCCAGCCAGAGGAAGACGTTGGGGTGGTCGCGGTTGCGCTCCAGCCAGTCGGTCGCCTCGGCCACCACCCGCGGCGCGAACCAGTCGCCGGGGCGGACGAAGGCGTCCGTGTTGGCCAGGAACTGGGCGATCCGCCCCCGCCACAGGGGCGGGTAGTTGTCGTTGACGTACTCGTCCAGGCGGCGCCGCGGGGCGCCCGATTCGTAGGGATCGTACTCCTGGCCGCGCACCCAGCGGTAGGCGTGGAAGCCGCGGTGGAAGTTCATCCCCGGGGCGCGGTAGTGGTAGGTGTCCGAGACCAGCCCGTTGACGTAGCCGTGGCGCCGCAGCACCTCGGCCACGGTCACGTCCGTCGGCTGCAAGGGCTGCCAGGGCCGGAAGGGGAGGGTGCGCTGCCCGGTCATCAGGGCGGTGCGCACGGGGATGGTGGGGAACGCCTCGGGGTAGGCGCGCTCGAAGATCAGGCTCTGGGCGGCGAAGCGGTCGAGGTGGGGCGTGCGGCAGGGGTCGATACCCGGGAACGGCGCCCGCCCGCCGTGGTAGACGCCGACGTGGTCCTGGCGGAAGCTGTCCAGCACGATCACGATCAGATTGGGCCGGGTCCCGCCCGGCGGCCGCGTTCCAGCCGTCATCGCGCTACGCTCCCTCCTCCTCGCCTTCGCCCACCAGCTCACGGCCCATCCGGTGCAGCCCGGCGGTCAGCCCCCCGTCGACCGCCAGCACCGCCCCGGTGACGAACGAGGCGTCGTCCGAGACCAGGAAGTGCACCGCGGCCGCCACCTCCTCCGGCTCGCCCACCCGGCCCAGCGGGTACCACGCGGCCAGGCGGTCGAAGAGCTGCGGCTGGCGCGCCAGCCGCTCGCCCCAGATGGGGGTGCGGATGGTCCCGGGGCAGACCGCGTTCGCCCGCAGCCCCCGCCCGCCGTAGCGCACGGCCAGGTTCTGGGTGAAGTTGATCACCCCCGCCTTGGCGGCGCTGTAGGCCTCCTCGCCCAGCCCGGTGAGCCCGTTCACCGAGCTGACGTTGACCACCGCCCCGCGGCCGCCGGCCAGCAGGTGGGGCAGGGCCGCCCGGGAGCAGAGGAAGACGCCGCGCAGCACCACCGCCAGGACCCGGTCCCAGGTGGCCGCGTCCGTGCGCAGGGGATCGTCCCCCCCGCCGAGCGCGGCGTTGTTGACCAGGATGTCCAGCCGCCCGAAGCGCTCGACCGCCCCGGCGACGGCCCGGCCAGCGGTGGCCGCGTCCGAGACGTCCGCTTCGAAGGGCGCGGCCACCCCCCCGGCGGCGCCGATCTCCGCCGCCACCGCCGCCGCCCGCGCCGGTATCAGGTCGACCACGGCCACGGCCGCGCCCGCCGCCGCCAGGCGCAGCGCCGTCGCCCGCCCGATGCCCGAGCCGCCGCCGGTGACGAGCGCCACCCGGCCGCTCAGATCGCGCCCCGCGGCCGTCACGCTGACCCCTCTCCCCCGTCGGCTCGGGTCGACCCGCGCCGGCTCGCTACCGGGCCAGGGCCCGCAGCCCGAGGGTCATCTCCCAGGCCACGCTCGCGCCCGGGCCGAGGACGGTCAGTCCGTTGAAGGGCACCCCCTGGGCGGCGAGGTTGAAGACGTTGGAGGGGCAGGACCAGGGCTCGAGGCACAGCTCGTGGCGCCCGGGGGGCGACCAGAAGACGACGTTGTCCAGGCCCTCCGAACCGCGCACGACCGCCTCGCGCCCGTTGACCGGGTCCTGCACCGAGGCCTCGATCCAGCCGTCCCGCCGCGGCAGGTCGGTGTACAGCCCGTTGAAGACCCCCTCGACGAACGGCTTCGGCCGGCGCAGGTCGAGCTCGGCGGAGACGGGGGGCCGCACGTCGTCTTCGCTCAGGCCGGCGACGCCGGCCGGCCCGGCGCCCCCCAGCGTCTGGCGCAGGCGGCGCCCGTCCCAGCGCCGCGCGGCCGGGATGCTCACCAGGCAGTCGACGGGCGCCCCCCCGGGACCGAGCGGGACCTTGATGAAGGGGTGGGCGCCGAAGCCGCAGGGCAGCTCGCCCGGGCCGGGGTTGGTGGCGACGAAGCGCAGGCGCAGTCCGCCGGCATCCAGGCGGTAGCCGGCCTCCACCCGGAAGGGGAAGGGGAAGCCCTCGAGCAGGTCCGCCGCCGGCGTGCCCGGGAGCACCGCGAAGCCGGCCCCGGCGCTGACCCCGTCGTCGTCCGCCGCCGGCGCCGCCGGCGTCCAGGGGGCGTCCATGACGAAGCCGTGGTAGTTGCGCCGCGCGCCGGGGGCCTCCTGCCCTTCGGGCACCACCGACTGGTCGGGGCGGCCCAGCCGCAGCCGGCGCCCGCCGAACTCGTACTCCCCGTCCGGGATGGCGCCGGGAAAGGGGAACAGCAGGGGGACGCCCCACCAGGAGGGCCGGCGCCGGATCTCGTCCAGCGCCGGGGGGGCCTGCACCACCGGCACGAGCGTGTCCGGGGCGTCCGGGGCGGGCAGGCTGAGGGCGAAGCAGTTGAAGCCGCAGCCCGGCCAGATCTCGGCCGTCGCCCCGGTGGCGGTGTCCTGCAGGCGGAGCGTCGTCTCGCCGTCCCGCGTCGTCTCGGTGGCCGTAAAGCGGGCCACGCTCAGACCTCGCCGAAGACGACGCAGACCGGCGCCGGCGTCGCCGTCACCCGGCCGGTCGGGGTCAGCGCCCCGCTCTCGGGGTCGATGCGGAAGGGCACGATGCTGTCCCCGTCCTGGTTGGCGGCGAGCAGCAGACCCCCGCCGGGGTGGACGTTGAAGTTGCGCGGCGTGCGCCCCTCGGTGGACGTCTGGCCCCGGGCGCTGAGCAGGCCGCTGGCCTCGTCGACGGCGAAGACGGCGATGCTGTCGTGCCCCCGGTTGGAGGCGTAGACGAAGCGCCCGCTGGGGTGGACGATGATCTGGGCGGTGTGGGACGTCCCGGCGTAGCCGGCGGGCAGGGTGGAGACGGTCTGGATCGCGTCCAGGCGCCCCGCCTCGCCGTCGTAGGCGTAGGCGGTCACCGTGGAGTCGATCTCGTTGACCACGTAGACGAAGCGCCGCGAGGGGTGGAAGGCGAGGTGGCGGGGCCCGGAGCCGCCGTTGGCGACGCCGGCCGGGGGGTCGTTGGGCAGCAGGGCGCCCTCCGCGCTCAGCCGGTAGATCAGCACCCGGTCGATGCCCAGGTCGCAGGACAGGACGAACGCGCCCCCCGGATCGGGGACGATCGAGTGGGCGTGCGGCCCCTCCTGGCGCTGCGGGTTGGGCCCGCTCCCCTGGTGGTGGACGACGCTGATCGGCGGGCCGACGCTCCCGTCCGCCGCCACGCCGTAGGAGGCCACGTGCCCGCTGGCGTAGTTGGCGGCGAAGACGTACCGCCCCGAAGGGTGCACGCTGACGTAGCAGGGGGAGGCCCCGCCCGACGGCTGGCGGTTGAGCCGGGTCAGCCGCCCGCTGGCCGGGTCGACGGCGAAGCCGGTCACCGCCCCGGTCTCCAGGCCCGGCTCGTCCACCTGGCGCTCGACCGAGTAGAGCAGCGGACGGGCGGGGTGCAGGGCCAGGAAGGTGGGGCTGTTCAGCCCGCCGACGGTCTGCAGGGGGTCGAGCGCCCCGCTCTCGGGGTCGAGCCGGAAGACGCCGATGCCCTCCGCCTTCCCCGCTCCGGTGTAGGTGCCGACGTAGACGAGACTGGTCATGGCGCCGGCCAGCATAGCATCCCGCCGCCGGTCACCGCGCCGCGGGCGGGCCTCAGGCCCGGGTCTCGAAGAACTCGATCGACTCGCCGCTCGGCCCGCGGAAGAAGGCGATCGTGGCCAGCAGCCCGTTCAGGTCGACGTCGCGGGCCTCGGTGGTCACCTCGAATCCGGCCGCCCGCACCCGCTCCAGCGCCGCGCGGGTGTCGGTCGTGGCCAGGGCCAGATGGGTCAGGGGGGCGGTCGGCGTCCGGTCGTCCGGGCCGGGCGCGGTCGCGGTCGACTGAATCAGCTCCACGTGGCTGCCGTCGCCCATATCCAGGAGCGCCACCTTGCGCTCCGGGGTCCCGAACTCGGCGGCCACGGCCATCCCCAGCACGTCGCGGTACAGCCGCAGCGATCCCTCCCAGTCCCGGGTCTGGACGGCGATGTGGTGCGCGCCGCAGCCGGCGATGGCCTCGTTCCGGGTGCCGACAGACATAGCGATCTCCTCTCCTCTGTGGGGGCGTCGGGCTCGGGGCGCCGGACGGCGCCCGGCGTTCAGGCCGCGCGCAGGACGTCGACGGCCACGATGGTGCGCTGCACCGCTTCGTTTCCCTCAACGAAGTAGCTGCCGTGGGCGTCCGCGCCGATAGACGGTACCTCAAAGTCCTTGTCCACCCGGAAGGCCGGGGTGAGCCAGGAGCCGACCACGTCCCCCCGGGCGTGCACGTTGACGAAGTTGGCCACGTTGGCCGGCTTGCGCCCCGAGCCGTCCTGCAGGAAGCGGCGCACCATCCACAGCGGGCTGCCCAGGGTGAACAGGTCGGCCACCTGGAGCTCGGGCAGCTCGGCGCTGAGGTCGAGCAGGCTGTCGTAGGCCACGACCGTGCCCCAGGAGTGGGCGATCACGCTGATCCCCAGCGACCTCCCGGCGAGGGGGCGCAGCCGGCGCTTGAACTCCTCCTTGACCGCCGCGCGCACCCCCTGACTGACCAGGTAGCGGGCGAAGTCCCCCAGGTACTCCTGGGGGTCGATCAGCCAGGAGAGCAGCCCCCGGGGGGCCGCCCCGCGCGGCGGCGGCGCGCCGGGATCGTAGTAGCGCCCGGACCACTCGTACACCGCCCCCGGCGGCGGGCCGTCCGGCCCCCGCCCGGCGTCCCGGGGGGCCGACCCCGCCGCGTCCCGGGCGTCTTCGGCCGCCGCCAGGGCGGCCGCGCGCCGCGCGCCGAGCACGGTGAGCAGCTCCGCCTGCACCGCCTCGGCGGCCAGCGCCTCCTGCGGGGTCAGGGCGACGGCCGCCGCCGCCGTCTGCGCCGCCCGCTCGGCCCGGGGGCTCCGCCGGCGCGGACGCCCCGCCGGCCCCGCCGCCGGGGCCCCGCGCGAGACCGCGTCCTCGGGGTGGAAGACGTTGTCCCAGAGCACCTCGAGGTAGGCGTCCTCCGGCTGCCGCAGAAAGCGGTCGAACTGCGTGCGCCAGGCGTCCGAGTAGCCCCGGGTGTGGCGCCCGATGCCGTGCACCCAGGCGATGCGGTGGTCCACCGTCCTCTCCCCTCTGCCGGAAGCTCCCCGACGCTCGGCGCCGCCCCCCGACGCGCCCCGCGCTCGGCGCCCCGCGCCCGGGCGGCCCGCGGACGCAGCCGCCGCTAGAAGCCGAGGGCCACCGCGCCCGGGCGGGGGTCGGCCCCGGCGACGAGCACGGCGCCGCCGCCGGCCACCGGGACGCGCACGATCACCTGGCAGGCGCCCCCGTCCCAGGGCCCCAGGTCGGCCACCCGGTGGCCGCGCTCCGTCAGGCCCTGACCGGTGGCCTCCGGGAAGCGCGACTCCAGGCGCACCTCCTGGGGCTTGCCGGCGTGCTCCGGGTCGGTGCCGGGGAAGGCGTACCACCGCGGCGCCTCGACCACCTGCTGGGGGTTCAGGCCGAAGTCCACCAGGCCGGTGATGGTCTGCACGTTCCACTGGGGCTGCATGTCCCCCCCCGGGGTGCCGCCGACGGCGTAGAGGGCGCCGTCGCGCAGCAGGAGGTAGCAGTTGAGGGTGTGCATCGTCTTCTTGCCGCCGGCGATGACGTTCGGGTGGCCCTCCTCCAGGGTGAAGCCCCGGCCGGCGCGGTTGTTCAGGGTGATCCCGGTCTCGCCGGCGACGACGCCGCTGCCGAATCCGGCGGAGAGGGAGTGGATGAAGGAGACGCCGTTCCCCTGGCCGTCGGCGACGACGAACGACGAGGTGTTGCCGTGGAGGTCCTCCGGCGGCGCGCCGGGGACGTTCGCGCCCGCCCGCCCGGCGTCGATCCCCCGCCGGCGCCGGGCGGCGAAGTCCTTGTCCAGGAGCTCCTTCAGGGGGACGTCGACGAAGCGGGGGTCGCCGGCGTAGCGCAGGCGGTCGGCAAAGGCCAGCTTCTTGGCTTCCACCATCAGGTGCACCGTCTCCGCCGTGCCGAAGCCGCTCGCGCCCAGATCGTAGCCCTCCAGCAGGTTCAGCATCTCCAGCACGATCAGCCCCTGGGAGGGCGGCGCCGTCTCGCACACCTCCACCCCGCGGTAGGTGGTGCGGATGGGGTCGTAGACGTCGGTGGTGTGGGCGGCGAAGTCCTCCAGGGTGAAGAGGGCGCCCCCGGCGGTCGCGTAGCGCACGATCTCCTCGGCGATGGGGCCGCGGTAGTAGGCATCCGGCCCGCCCTCGGCGAAGAGGCGCAGGGAGCGGCCGTAGGCCGGGCGGCGGTACAGGCTGCCCGCCGCCGGGGCCTCACCGCCGGGGAAGTACACCGCGTCCGAGGTGGCGAACTGGCGCAGCTTGCGCGCCGCGCCGGAGATGGAGCGGTGCAGGCGGGGGGAGACGGCCAGGCCCTCCTCGGCGTAGCGGATGGCCGGCGCGCAGACGCGGCCCCAGGGCAGCGAGCCGAAGCGCCGGTGCAGCGTCCAGTAGGCGTCCGGGGCCCCGGGGACGGAGACCGACTCCAGGCCGTCGAGCGGCATGGTGGCCAGCCCGCGGGAGACGTAGCGGTCGCGGGTGACGGCGGCGGGCACCACCCCGCTGCCGTTGACGGCGTAGGTGCGACCCTCGGCGGCGACGTAGACGACGGCGAAGCAGTCCCCGCCCAGGCCGCAGGCGCCGGGCACGGCCAGCCCCTCGACCAGGGCGGTGGCGACGGCGGCGTCGACCGCGTTGCCCCCCTCCATCAGCACCTGCAGCCCGGCGGCGGCGGCTTCCGGGGCGACGGAGACGACCATCCCCCCGCTGCCGTAGCGGGAGCCGGGACTGGGCAGACCGGCCGCCGCCGCCGCCGCCGGCAGGCCCCCCGCCGGCTGGAACGCCTCCGCTCGCGACCGCGGACCCTGCTGCGCCTGCTTCGTCTCGATCATGGGGCGTAGTGTAGGCTACGCCCGCCGATCGGACACTCCGGCGCCC
>DATLLM010000673.1:0-2786 GCA_035537855.1 Chloroflexota bacterium
CTATAATCGGCCCACGCTGACGCCCGCTCCGCTCCCCCTCCGCCGCCCCTCACCGGCGCCGCCGCCCCGCCCCGATTCAGGTCCCAGATTGTGGATTCACCGTGGCCCGTTCGCGACTGATCGCTGGTCTAGACATCGGAACGACGAAGACCTGCACGGTCCTCGCCGAGCAGCGCCCGAACGGCCACCTGCACTTCGCCGCCGCCGGCGTCTGCCCCTCCCGCGGGCTGCGCAAGGGGGTGGTGGTCAGCCTGGACGAGACGAGCGCCTCGGTGCAGGCGGCCGTCGAGCAGTGCGAGCGGCGCAGCGGCCACCGCATCGGCTCGGCCCTGGTCAGCGTCGCCGGCAACCACATCGAGTCGCAGAACACCCGCGGCGTCACCACCCTGGCCAACCACGGCAGCGACCTGACGGCGGCCGACCTCCAGAAGGCCCTGGACTCGGCCCGGGCCGTCCCGGTGCCCCCGGACCGGGAGATCATCCACGTCGTCCCCCGCAGCTACGTCCTGGACGGGCAGGAGGGAATCCGCAACCCCATCGGGATGAGCGGGCACCGCCTGGAGGCGGAGACCCACGTCATCACCGGCGCCGTCGGCTCCATCCAGAATCTGATCAAGGCGGTGCAGCGCACCGGCCTCGAGCTGGACGACATGGTGCTGCAACCCCTGGCCTCGGCCGAGGCCGTGCTCACCCAGGAGGAGCGCGAGCTGGGCGGGGTGCTGGTGGACATCGGCGGGGGCACCACGGACGTGGCCGTCTTCCTCGACGGCAGCGTCTGGCACACGGCGGTGATCGGCCTCGGCGGCAACCACATCTCCAACGACATCGCCATGTGCCTGCGCACCCCCCCGGCCCACGCCGAAGAGCTGAAGATCGCCTACGGCCACGCCGACCCGGCGGCCGTCGCCGACCTCGCCCCGGTCGACGTCCCCACCTTCGACCGCAACCGGGTGCAGCAGATCCCCCGCGACTACCTGGCCCAGATCATCCAGGTGCGCCTGGAGGAGATCCTGGGCTTCGTCGCCAACGAGATCAAGCGCAGCGGCTACAGCGGCCTCCTCGGCGCCGGGGTGATCCTCGCCGGCGGCGTCGCCGAGCAGGCGGGGATCAAGGAGCTGGCCGAGGGCCTGCTCGACCTGCCGGTGCGCATCGGGCAGCCCGGCGGCGTCGACCACCTGGACGAGCGCCTCGCCGGGCCCGCCTTCGCCACCGCCGTGGGCCTGCTCATCTGGGCCGCGCACAACGGTACAGGGGGCGCACCGTCGACCCAGCGCAGCGGCGCCGCCCGCGGCGCCGGGGTCATCGGCGGCCTCGGCGGCCGCCTCGGCGGCGCGGCCAAGGGCGTCCTGCGGGCCTTCCTGCCGGACTAGCGCCGCCCCGCTCAGCGCCCCCCATCCCAGAGAAGAGCGCCGGCCGGCGGCCCCGCCAGGGGCCCCGCCGGCCGGCGCCGCCCGCTAGACGTAACGCGCAACCGGTAGCCCCCCTTGGGCGTTCCCCAGGTATTGTGCTAACGTACTCTGTCCCCAGAGGGCCAAAAGCCCTACCGGTAGAGCCTGAGAGTGAGAGACGACGAGGCCAACGGGATGTTTCCTGAGCGGGTCCGAACCGGCCGCGGCGCCGAAGAGCGCCCGGACAACTTGACCACGCTGCCCCAGGCGGAGCCGTTCGCCCAGATCAAGGTGATCGGCGTCGGCGGGGGCGGCAGCAACGCCGTCGACCGGATGATCGAGTCCGAGATGCGCGGCGTGGACTTCATCACCGTCAACACCGACGCCCAGGCCCTGCTGCGCTCCCAGGCCCCGGTGCGCATCCGCATCGGCGACCGCATCACCCGCGGGCTCGGCGCCGGTGGCAACCCCGCCGTTGGCCAGAAAGCGGCCGAAGAGAGCCGCGACGACCTGGTCGAGACCCTCAAGGGCGCGGACATGGTCTTCATCGCCGCCGGCATGGGCGGGGGCACCGGCACCGGCGCCGCCCCGGTCGTGGCCGAGATCGCCCGCGAGCTGGGCGCCCTCACCGTCGGCGTCGTCACCCGCCCCTTCGCCTTCGAGGGCACCCAGCGCCTGAAGAACGCCCAGGCCGGCATCGGGGGCATGCGGGAAAAAGTAGACACCCTGATCACCATTCCCAACGACCGCCTGCTCGCCGTCGCCGACAAGCGGATGCCGATGGTCGAGGCCTACAAGATGGCCGACGACGTGCTGCGGCAAGGCATCCAGGGCATCTCCGACCTGATCACCGTCCCCGGCCTGATCAACCTGGACTTCGCCGACGTCAAGGCGGTCATGGCCAACGCCGGCTCGGCCCTCCTGGCCATCGGCTACGGCAGCGGCGAAAACCGCGCCGCCGACGCCGCCAAGGCCGCCGTCTCCAGCCCCCTGCTGGACATCGCCATCGACGGCGCCCGGGGCATCCTCTTCAACATCTCCGGGGGCGAGGACCTCACCCTCTACGAGGTCAACGAGGCCGCCCGCATCGTGAACGAAGCGGCCGACCCGGACGCGATGATCATCTACGGCCAGGTGATCGATCCCCGCCTGCAGGGGGACGTGCGCATCACCGTCATCGCCACCGGGTTCGATCAGCGCCCCCCCCAGAGCGGACGCCGCGGCGCCGATCCCTACCGCGACCCCTCCGGGAGCCGCGACTACCGGCGCGACCCCCGGGACACGCGCGAGCCCTACCGCCCTTCGACGTCCTCCACCTCCTACTCGCGGGAGAGCCGCTCCACCCGGGACACGCGCGAGCCGCGCGAGTCGGACGCCACCGATCCGTACGAGAGCCGC
>DATLLM010000674.1:0-7544 GCA_035537855.1 Chloroflexota bacterium
GTCTGCGGGGAGGGGCGAGGACGGGGGCCGGGACGGCGCGTTGTAGTGCGCATGTCAGGACCTCCCGGCGCGCCCTCCGGCGGCTGGAAGCGGCTGCGCGCGACGCTCCTGCTCGATCGCCGGCCGTGGCTGCAGGTCTACGCCGACGACGTCGAGCTGCCGGACGGGCGGCGGGTCGACGGCTTCCTGCGCATCGAGGCCCGCCCCTACGCCACCGTCTTCGCCGTCACCCCGGACGGGCAGGCCGTCTTCCTGCGCCAGTACAAGTACGGCCCGGACCGGGTGGCCCTCCAGCTGCCCGCTGGCTACCTGGAGGCGGACGAGGCGCCGGCGGCGGGGGCGCGGCGGGAGCTGCTCGAGGAGACGGGCTACGCGGCCGGGCGGCTGGAGTCGCTCGGCGCCTACCGCCCGGACGGCAACCGCGGCTTCGGCTGCGGGCACTTCTTCCTCGCCCGCGACGCCCGCTACGTGCAGGCGCCGTCCTCGGACGACCTCGAGGAGCCGGCGGTCGAGCTCATCCCGCTGGCGGACTGCGAAGCGCGGATGACCTCCGGGGAGATGGTGGAGCTGGCGCCGATCGCCTGCGTCGCCCTGGCCCTCGCCCGCCTCAAGGCGTGAGCGCCGCCGGGCGTGCGGATGGGCTACAGTTATCTCGCGCCGCTGGCCGGCGTGCGGCGAACGTGCATCAGCGGAGCTTCTGGATGTTAGTCAGGCTGCGACTGCCCTGACCGGGGCCCTCCTTCTTGAGACGGGCCCCGCAGCCCGCCGCGCCCGGAGCGGGCGCGGCGTCTCCTGCCCGGTCCATCCAGAAGGAGCAGTCGCGTGTCCCGATTCCGCTCAGCCGGCCCCGCCAGCGGGGCCGCTCGCCCGATCCCCCGCGCCCCCCGCCGGCGGATCGCCCTCAGCCAGAACTTCCTGACCGACCCGGCGCTCGTCGAGCGCGTCCTCGACCGCACCACCGTCGGCCCTGAGGACGTGGTCTACGAGATCGGCGCCGGCGCCGGCGCGATCACCGACCGCCTGGCCCGGCGCTGCCGCCACGTGGTCGCGGTGGAGAAAGACGCCTCGCTCGCCGAGCGCCTGCGCCGGCGCTTCGCCGCCCGGACGAACGTCAGCGTCTTCCTCGCCGACGCCCTCGAGTTCCCCCTTCCCCTGACTCCCTACAAGGTGGTCGCCAACCTCCCCTTCAGCGTCACCTCGGCGGTCGTCGCCCGCCTCACGCGGGCCGAGCAGCCGCCCGGCGATTCGTTCCTCGGGGTGCAGCGCGAGGCGGCCGAACGCTTCGCCGGGTCCCCGGCGGAGACGCTCGTCTCGCTCAGCCTCAAGCCGCGCTTCGCGCCCCAGATCGTCTACCGCTTCGAGCGGGCGGACTTCAGCCCGCGGCCCGGCGTCGACGTCGTCCTGCTGCGCCTGCACAAGCGCGGCCCGCCCCTGCTCGGGGCAGCGGGAGAGGCGCTCTATCGGGACCTGGTGGCCCACGTCTTCGGCGCCTGGCGACCGACCGTGCGCCGCGCCCTCGGCGCACTGCTCCCCTCACCGCCCCCGGGAATCGACCTGCGCGTGGCGCCCGGCGCCCTCCCGTTCGACGCCTGGCTGACCCTGTTCCGCCACTTCCAGTGCACCGCCCCGGCCGGCGCCCGCCGCCGGGTCGCCGGCGCGGCCGCGCGGGTCGCCGGCCCCCGGTGGCACGAATCTTGAGTCAAACTCTAGGCAGCGATGAACAACGCCGTTCGCCGCCGCGCCGCCGGCGGGTTGCTGCTCAGTGGTGTCCTGGGGATCGCCGGGTGCGCTCTGCCCGATGGGGGCGGCGGCGCGCTCGCGCCGCCCGGCGCGGCGCCCGCCCCGGCGGCGCCGACGCCGTTCCCCCCTGAGGTCGCACCGTTCGACCGCGCGGGGCGGCTGCCGCTGGTGCTCGATCACCTCACCTACCTCGAGGGGCAGGACGGGCTCTTCCCCGGCCGGCGGCTCGTCCTGCTGCCGGTCGCGCCGTGGGTCTCCGACCCGCACTTCAAGGGCACCTCTCAGCAGTGGAAGCTCGACGTGGACGGCAGCCTGCCCCTCTCCCTGCTGGCCCAGGCCGAGCCCTCCGGCACGCTCGACGCCGGACGCACGCGGGTGAGCCTGGACGGGGCGTCGCTCGGAGACCTCGCCGCCCACGTCTTGCGCGGCGTCGACGCCCTCTCGGACGGCGCCCGGGCCAGCTTCGCCGTGCTGCACCTGGTGCTGCCCCCGCTGAGCGCCGGCCAACACCGCATCGAGGTGCAGACGCCGGGCCGCACGCAGCGCTACGAGCTGACCGTCTCGGCGCCGGCGAGTCTCGCCCCCGGGCTCTTCCGCGACCCCGGGGGCGAGCTGTTCGCCCTCCAGGGGCCGGCCCGGCGCCAGGTGCCGGACGCGCAGACGCTCGGCGCTCTGGGCTTCGCGCCGGCGGACGCCGTAGCCTCCGCCTCACCGGCCCTCGGCATGCTCAGCGCGGCGCCGCCGGTGCCCAGGCTGCGCGAAGGAGCGGTGGTGCGGGCGGCGCCCGGCGCCGGGGGGGGCGGTCCGGTCTTCCGCCTCCAGGGTGGACTGCGAGAGTGGCTCCCGGACGCGAAGCCGGCGGGCCCCTGGCCGTGGAGCGAGCGTACCCTGGAGGTCGACCCGGTGGTGCTGCAGACGGTGCCCCCGCGCTTGCGAGAGGGGATGCTGCTCCGCGGCGGCCCGCCGGACGTCTACCACGTCGACCGGGGGGCCCTGCGCAAGGTGCCTCCCGGTGGGGACTGGCTGCGCGACAACGGGCTGGACGCGGCGAACATCCTGATCGTGCCGGACCGGGTGATCGCGGCGCTGCCGCAGACCTCGCCGCACTGGCGCACCCCCGGCGGGACGTTCTTCGACCGGGTCTTCGACAGCGCCATCCTGGGCCGGCCCATGCCCTACCGGGTCTATCTCCCGCCGGAGTACGACCTGCCGGCCAATGCCGGCCGGCGCTACCCGGTGCTGTACCTGCTGCACGGCAACGGCGGGCGCTGGGACGAGTGGAGCGGCTACGGACTGGAGGAGGTGGCCGACCAGCTGATCGCCGACGGCAAGTTCGGGCGGGTGATCGTGGTCATGCCCCAGGGCGGGCGCAGCTACTGGATCAACCAGGAGGGGGGCTTGCGCTGGGCGGACTACGTGGTGCAGGACCTGCTGGCGCACGTCGACGCCACCTACCGCACGATCCCCCGCCGCGAAGCCCGGGCCATCGGGGGGCTGTCCATGGGCGGCCACGGCGCCCTGCAGCTCACGTTCAACCACCCCACCGTCTTCGGGATCGCCGGGGCGCACAGCCCTTCGCTGCCGACGCGGGACAACGCCCAACCGATGTTCGGCGGGGCCAGCGGCTTCGCCCAGCGCGATCCTTTCGGACTGATCCGGGTGGGGCCGGCGCCGCCGGCGCCGCCCCGGGTGTGGATCGACATCGGCGAGGGCGACCGCTGGCGGCGCGACGCCGAGGCGGTGCACCGCGCCCTCGACGAGCGCGGCTGGGCCCACGACTGGCACCTCTACCCGGGCAGCCACGACGGGTCCTACTGGGGCGACCACCTGTGGGAGTATCTGCCCTTCTACGCGGCCGCGTTCGCCGGGAACGGGATCGCCCTCTGACCCCGGCCGGGCCGCCCGCGGGCGGGGCCACGAGCCTTGCACGGCCCTGCGCCACCGCCTACCCTCACCTAACAGCGGTCTCGCGACGGAGCCGGCGCCCCCGAGCAGGCGACGGCGGCGCGGGGCCTGCTTCGGGGTAGGTACAGGAGGCTCCCGCGACGGAACCGGCGGCCCCGAGCAGGCGACGGCGGCGCGGGACCCGCCTCGGGGTAGGTACAGGAGGACGCAATCCGTGGCTCAGTCCGACACTCCGGCCCTGGTGGCTGCGGACGGTCAGGTGCTGGCTCCGCCCCGGCCCGACCGGGCCGAACCGGATGGCCGTCCGGACGCCCGGCCGGCGCCGGCGCCGGCCGTCGAGAGCGACGGGTCGCCGCCGCCCCATCCCGGGCCCCCCTGCGTCATGGTCATCTTCGGCGCGACGGGCGACCTGACCAAGCGCAAGCTCGTCCCGGCCCTCTACAACCTGGCCACCAGCGGGCTGCTGTCCGGCCAGTTCGCCGTCGTCTGCCTCGGTCGCACGCCCTGGACGACGGACGAGCTGCGCCGGCGCATGACCGACGAGATGAAGCGGTTCGCCACCCAGGACATCGACCCCGCGCTCTGGGAGGACCTCGCCCGGCGCCTCTACTACCGCTCCGGCGATCTGCAAGACGAGGCCACCTACAACGGCCTGCGCGACCTGCTGAGCGAGGTCGACGCCGACCACGGCACCAACGGCAACTACTTCTTCGACCTCGCCACGGCGCCCGAGTTCTTCGCCGAGACGGTGCGCCAGCTGGGCACGGCCGGTCTGATGACCGAGTCCGGCGGCCACTGGCGGCGGGTGATCGTGGAGAAGCCGTTCGGCAGCGACCTGGATTCCGCCCGCGACCTCAACCGGCAGCTGGCGGACGTGCTCGACGAGCGCCAGGTCTACCGCATCGACCACTACCTCGGAAAAGAGACGGTCCAGAACATCCTCGTCTTCCGCTTCGCCAACGGCATCTTCGAGCCCATCTGGAACCGCCGCTACGTCGACCACGTCCAGATCACCGTGGCCGAGACGGTGGGCGTGGAGACGCGGGGCCCGTACTACGAGCACGCCGGGGCGCTCCGGGATATGGTCCCGAACCACATCTTCCAGCTCATCTCGTTGACCGCGATGGAGCCCCCCATCTCCTTCGCCGCGGACGCCGTGCGGGACGAGCAGGCCAAGGTGCTGCACGCCATCCAGAACTACTCGCCGGAGGACGTCCTCTCCCGCACCGTCCGCGGCCAGTACGGCGCCGGGATCGTCGACGGCGAGCGCGTCCCCGCCTACCGCGACGAGCCGCGGGTCGATCCGGCGACGCGCACGGAGACGTTCGTCGCCCTCAAGCTGAACATCGACAACTGGCGCTGGGCGGACGTCCCCTTCTACCTGCGCACCGGCAAGCGCCTGCCGACCCACGTGACGGAGATCGCCATCCAGTTCAAGCGGGCGCCGCACATGCTGTTCCGGGACACGCCCATCGACCGCCTGGCCCCCAACCGGCTCGTGCTGCGTATCCAGCCGGACGAGGGGATCTCCCTGCGCTTCGGGGCCAAGATCCCGGGCACGCTGCTCAAGCTGGGGGCGGTGAACATGGACTTCGCCTACGCCGACTACTTCGGCAGCACGCCGAGCACGGGCTACGAGCGGCTGCTGTACGACTGCATGATCGGCGACGCCACCCTCTTCCAGCGGGCGGACATGGTCGAGGCCGGCTGGGCGGTGGTCGAGCCCATCCTGGACATCTGGCAGGCGGTGCCGCCGCGGACGTTCCCCAACTACGCCTCCGGCTCCTGGGGGCCCAAGGAGGCCGAGGAGCTGATGCTGCGGGACGGCCGCCACTGGCGGGTCAGCCCGGACTGAGGCGGGCGGCGCACCCGGCCGGCCCGGCGGGCCACCCTGGTATATTGGCCACATGAGGAACATCGAGCCGGACGCTGGTGAGCTCCTGGTCAAGGCGCTCGATCTGGCCGTTGGCGCCTCGGCCCTGGCTCGGTACGCCACCGAGCACACCTCGGACGCCCGCCTGCGGCAGACCTTCCGCCGGTTCGCGAGTACGAGCGCGCACCAGGAGCGCGCCCTGCGCCAGCAGCTGGCGCGGACGGCCGGGCAACCCGGCGGCTCGTCCGGCGTGCGGGTCGCGGCCGGCTACGCCGGGTTGGCCCTGGCGGCGCTCGCGGCGCTCGGCCTGGTCTTCGCCGTCGCGGCCCGTCGCTGGGGAAGCGCTTCGAGCGGAACGGGGGCGTCCGGCGCCGGCGCGGCGACGGGCCCGCTGGACGGCGCGTTCGGCGCGTTCGGCGCTGGGCGGGGGGTCTCGAGCCCGCGCTGAGCCGGGCGCGGCGGCGCCACCGGATTCTCAGCCGCGGCCGGGCGGCGACTCAGGGCCGGGCGCCAGGCGTGTCGGCAGCGACCTGAGCGTTCGGAGTGCGCGGCGCCACGCCCGCGCATCCCCGAGTGGCCCAGAAGCCCGAGTGGCCCAGCAGCCTCAGAGGCCCAGAAGCCCGAGTGGCCCAGAAGCCTCAGAGGCCCAGAAGCCTCAGAGGCCCAGCGGCCCCAGCGGCCCCAGAGGCCGAGAGGCCCAGCGGCCCCAGAACCGGCGCCGCCGCGCGTGGCGGCGCCGTCCGGCGGCCGCCCGCGACGCGAACGGACCGAGCGGGGCCGGAGCTGCGCTCAGCCGGCGGCGACCGGCTGCCCGCTGGCGTCGAACTTGGCGTTCTTGATCGTCAGCGTCGTGCCCACCAGCAGGGCATCCGAGCCGGACTGCACCTCGTCTTTGAGCAGGTGCGCGTTCGGCTTGTACACGTCCTCCCAGCGGTTCTCGTCGCCGTAGAAACGCTTGGCGACGCTGCGGCACGTGTCACCCGGGCCAGACGTGTACGAGATCGTGGCCCCGCCGCTGGCCTCGTCCTTCTTCCCGCCGCCGAACAGTCGGGCCAGGAAGCCCATAGTGCCCCTCCTCCTGATGCGCTGAGTGCGCGTACCTGCCGTGAGTCCCTGTGTCTTCCGGTGGCTGCGAGTATAGCATCGGGAGCGGGCCCCGATTCCCGGCTCTAGCGCAGGCGCTGGTTCTCCGGTACGGCGGTCTTCATCTCCCCGATCTTCCGCAGGGTGATGGATTGGGTCAGGATGGGATCGGGCAGCCCGGTGGTCTTGAGGCGCCCGGCGGCGTGGCGCTCCAGGCGCCGGCGCAGCGTCTCCACCACCTCGGGCCGGTCCTGGGCCAGGTTGCGCTGCTCCCGGGGGTCGTCTCCCAGATGGTACAGCTCGAAGGGCGGGAAGTCGTGGATGTCCGGCTCGAGTCCCTGGATCAGCTTCCACTCCCGCGTCCGCCAGGCGCGCTTGCGCATCCACGTGCACTCGGTCAGGTACATCGCGTTCCGGGGCACGCGGCGGGCCCGGGCGGCCGTGAGCTGAGGCCACAGGCTGATCCCCTGCATCTCCTCCCGGGCGGCCACGTCCGCCAGCCCGACCGCTTCGAGCACCGTCGGGGCCACGTCCATCAGGGTGGCGAAGCCGTGCAGGCGGCGCCCGGCGGGGATCTTCCCCGGCAGGCGCACGAGCAGGGGGACGTGCACGTTCTCCTCGTACATCCCGTGGTGGTCGAACCAGCAGACGTGGTCGTCGAGGCACTCGCCGTGGTCGGCGGTGACGATGACCAGGGTGTTGTCGGCCACGCCGAGCGCCTCCAGCCGGTGGAAGACGTGGCTCAGGGCGGCGTCGACGTAGGCGATCTCGGCGTCGTACTGGGCCACCGGGAACGCGATGTCCGTGACCCCGCCCATCCACTGCTGGAAGTACATGCTGAAAGGCTCGAACGCGAAGACCGGGTCCATCGAGCGGTTGGACGGGTCGCGCTCGTCGCCCGCGTAGAACATGCGGCTGAACGGGGCCGGGGGGAGGTAGGGGG
>DATLLM010000675.1:0-12925 GCA_035537855.1 Chloroflexota bacterium
CCGCAGACCTCCGGCATGGCCGAGGTGGCCGAGGCCTACAACGCCGCCCAGGCCCGGGCCAGGGTGACCATCCTGCCCACCGGCGGGACGTACGAGGACAAGCTGCGCACGATGCTCGCCGCCGGGACGCCGCCCGAGGTCGCCCGGCTGAACGACGACCTGCTGGCCTCCTACGCCTGCCGCAACAACTGCCGGCCGATGGAGGAGTTCCTCACCCGCCAGAAGGTGAAGCGCGACGAGTTCTTCCCCAACCAGTGGCGCCTGCCGGTCTACCAGGACCGCACCTACGCCATGATCGCCGGGTACCAGCCGCAGGTGATCTGGGTCAACGTCGACCTGTTCCAGAGCGCCGGGCTCAAGGTGCCGGCCGTCCCCTACCGCAGCAACGAGTGGACCTGGGACGACTTCGTCGCCGCCGCGCGCCAGCTGACCAGCCGCCAGCTGGGGCCGGACGGGCAGCCCCTGGTGTTCGGCACCAACGTGCTGCACTCCTGGTACGGCTACTGGGTGCACGGGAACGGGGGCGAGGTGCTGACCCCTGACCACAAGCGCTTCGCCCTCTCCCAGCCGTCGGGCTACGAGCCGCTGCAGTGGATCGCGGACCTGATCCACAAGCACAAGGTGCACCCCCACCAGCGCTACACCGGCCAGAGCGGCAACAGCGGCAACAACCTGTTCCTCAACGGCCGCCTGGGGATGCTCGCCGGGGGCGGCAACTGGAACACCTACCGCACCCAGATCAGCTCCTTCCAGTGGGACATCGTCCCGTACCCGAAAGGGGCGGCGCGCCGGGGGCACACGGCCACGCCCTTGCTCTTCATGATCCCCACCGGCACCGCCCACCCCGAGGACGGGTTCGCCTTCCTGCTGAACCTCGTCTCGGACGACGCCCAGAAGGTGGTCGCGGCCAAGGGCTTCCGGATGCCGCCCAAGAAAGCGCAGGCCACCTCCGGCCTGTGGCTGCGCCCGGAGCTGCCGCCGAAGAACCAGCGCCTCTGGGCGGAGGCGATGGAGGGGGCCCAGTGGGAGCCCCAGATCCCCCAGCGGGAGAAGCTGCGCCAGGTGTACCGCCCGGCGCTGACCCCCATCTGGGACGACAACCGGCCGGCGCGCGAGGCGATGCGCGAGGTGGAGGCGGCCTGCAACGCCGTGCTCGCGGAAGCGTGCGCCTGAGCGCGCCCCCGCCGGCCGGGCGGCGCGCGCCGCCGCCGCCGCCGCCGCCGCCGCCGCCACTGCAAATGCGAACGAGAGAGAGGTGGACATGCGCATCCGGGACGTGACCTGCACCGTGCTCGGCGCCAACTCCGGTACCGGGCGCGGCTACCCGCTGGTGCGGGTCTGGGGCGAGGACGGGCTGGTGGGCATCGGCGAGGCCAGCCCGATGAGCCCGCAGGTGACCCGGGCGGTGGTCGAGCACCAGCTCAAGCCCCTGCTGGTGGGGATGGACGCGCTCGACCTCGAGTCCTGCTGGGAGAAGATGTACGTGACCACGTACAAGACCCGCGGGCAGGGCACGAGCATCGCCATCTCGGGCGTGGACATCGCCCTGCACGACCTGGCGGGGAAGGCCCTCGGGGTGCCCGTCTACCGCCTGCTGGGGGGGCGCTACCGGGAGCGGGTGCGGGTCTACGCCAGCTACATGAGCCGCGACCTGTCGCCCCAGGCCTACGCCGAGCGCGCCGCCGCGGCCATGGAGGGCGGCTTCTCCGGCGTGAAGATCAAGATCGGGGAGCGCTTCTCCTACGACTCGAAGGACCCGGACGAGGACGAGGTGCTGGTGCGCGCCGTGCGCGAGGCGATCGGTCCCAAGGCGGAGCTGCTGGTAGACGCCAACTCCGGCTACAGCGTGCACACGGCGATCAAGGTGGGGCGGATGCTGGAGCGCTACGGCGTCTTCCACTTCGAGGAGCCCATCCCCTACACCGATCTGGACGGGATGGCCCAGATCGCCGCCGCCCTCGACATCCCGGTGGCCGTCGGCGAGCAGCACCACACCCGCTACGACTTCAAGGACCTGCTCACCCGCGGCGCGGTGGACATCGTCCAGCCGGACGTGACCAAGTGCGGCGGCCTCTCCGAGGGCAAGAAGATCGCCACCCTGGCGGACGCGTTCGGCAAGTACGTCACCACCCACACCACCTCGGTCGGGATCGGCCTCGCGGCGCACCTGCACTTCTGGGCCAGCACGCCCGCCTGCCGCTACGCCCAGGAGTTCAACGTCGTCGCCAGCCGGCAGCGGATGCCCCTGCTGAAGCAGCCCCTGCTGCCCCGGGACGGCTACCTCGAGGTGCCCAACGGCCCCGGGCTGGGGGTCGAGCTGGACGAGGAGGTCCTGGCCAACGCCGGTCCGGACTGAGGGCCCGGACCGGGAATCAGAAGGACGGCGGCGTCATCGCGGCCAGGGCCACGGCCGTCCCCGGGCCGTCGTTGCTCGCCCCGTGGGGCAGGGAGCTGTCGAACGTCAGGGCGTCGCCGGCGTTGAGCACGTACTCCTCGCCGGCCACCCGGAAGCGCACGCGCCCCTCGATGACCACGTAGCACTCCTCGCCGGCGTGGACGAAGCCCTCGTGCGGGGCCTGCTCGCCGGGCGCCAGCTCCACCCACTGCACCTGCAGCCGGCCGCGCAGGTTGGGGCTGAGCAGCTCGTACATGATCCGGGAGCGGGGCAGGCGCAGCCCCTTGCGCTCGTCCCGCCGCACGACGGCCGGGCGCGCTTCCGGGGTCGCCCCCTCCGGCGTCCCGTCCGGTGGCCCGAAGAGCGCGGCGATGGGCACCGCGAGGGCCGCGGCCAGCCGGCGCACGACGTCGAGCGAGGGGCTGATCCGCCCCGTCTCGATCTGGCTGACCAGGCTGCGGGAGACCCCGCACTGCTGGGCCAGGGCCGCCGCCGTCAGGCGCCGGGCGACGCGCAGGGCGCGCACCTGCTCGCCGAAGTCGATCCGGCTCCCCCCGGCGCCGCCGGGCGATCCCTTCTGGCCCGGGCTGTCCCCCCCGTCCGTGCCGCTCATGCCACTCTACCTGACCGCCTGGTAGCGAGAGTGGACAGTGTAGCTCACCGCACCCGGGCCGCCGGCCGGCGGCGGCCGGCCGCCGCCGGCCGTGCTAGAGTGCCGTGACCACGCGACCGGGAGGTACCAGAGTGGAACGGGCGAACGGAGCACGACGGGACGGACGGGCCGCCGGAGCGGGACGGATCACCCGGCGACGGGCCGCGCTGCTGACGGCGGGGGCGGCGACGCCGGCGTTGCCGGCGCTCGCGGCGGCCGGCTGCGCCCCGGGCGGCAGCGCGGGCAGCGAGGGCCCGCCGGCGGCGCTGACCCGGGACCCCGTCTCGCTGCGACTGCAGCAGATCACGGGGCAGTCCGAGCAGTACGCCCACACCTTCAGCGCCCAGTTCACCCAGGAACACCCCAACATCAAGGTGGAGATCGAGGAGTACCCCTCGGGCGACTACTGGACGAAGATGCTCGCCCTGCACGCCTCGGACCAGCTGGGGGACCTGGGCTACGGCTGGAACACCATGGGGCACCTGGCGTCCTGGGCCTACAAGGGGCTGGCCCGCTCGCTCGACGACCTGGTGAAGGCGGACAAGTTCGATCTGGGGCAGTTCTACGCCGGGGCCATCGACGCCGACCGCTGGGAGGGCAAGCTGTGGGCCCTGCCTACCGTCGGGCACCCGGGAGAGGTGACCCTGTTCTACAACATGAACCTGCTCGACGCCGCCGGGGTGAAGCACCCGGACGCCAACTGGAAGCCGGACGACGTGGTCGACGCCGCGCGGCGCCTGGTCCGGCCGGACGTGTGGGGCTACGGCTGGGGGCGGGGCTTCTTCCAGATGCTGATTCGCACCCGGGCGTTCGGCGGGGACGTCCTCTCCGCAGACGGCAAGTCGGCCATCCTGAACACCCCGGGGGCCAAGGCGGCCATCCAGTGGGAGTACGACATGATCGGGCGCCACCGGGTGGCGCCGAGCCCGGCCGAGGTGGCCAACTCCGGGCAGGCCTTCATGGACGGCACCCTGGCCATGTACAACAGCAACGTGGCCACGGTCACCACCTGGCGGCGCCCCATCGGGGAGCGGTTCAAGTGGGCGGCCACGCTCTACCCGCCGGGGCCGTCGGGCAAGCGGGGCACCGCCCTGCACACGAACACGATGCACGTGCTGCGCCCGACGAAGCGCCCGCGCGAAGCCTGGGAGCTGCTCAAGCTGCTCACCTCGCACGAGGTGGGCGTGCAGAAGATCCTCACCGAGTCGGGCTCGCCCGGCGGGCGCCCGGACGTCTGGAACGACCAGCGCCTGTGGAGCTACGAGCCGTGGTACAAGATCGGGGCCGCCCTGATGGCCGAGGCCCGGCCGGGGTACGTTGCCTATAATCTGCGCACCCCGGAAGTCACCTCCACGATGGAGGCCGCTCTGGCGGACATCTGGAACGCCAAGGTGGCCCCGACCACCGGGGCCGACCAGATCAACCAGACCCTGCAGGCCATCCTCGACCAGCCACGATGAGGCACACCGCCCGATGAGCCGCGCCGTTCTCCTCCCCGCGACGTCCCCCGAGCAGCTCGCCCGCCTGCGGGCGGCCGCGCCCGGCCTCGACCTGCGCACCTACCGCGACGAGGCCGACGGCCTCGCCCAGGCGGCCGATGCGGAGGCCTACTACGGCACCCCGACGCCCGCCCTGCTGCGCGCCGCCCCCGGGCTGCGCTGGGTGCAGGTGGCCAGCGCCGGCGTGGAGAAGTACCTCTTCCCGGAGCTGATCGCGAGCGCGGTCACGCTGACCAACGCCAAAGTGATCTACGGCTCCCACCTGGCCGACCATCTGCTCGCCTTCATCCTGGCCTTCAACCGCAACCTGCCGCACCTCTTCCGCCGCCAGCAGGCGGAGGTCTGGGAGTCGCGGGACAACCTGCGCCCGATGGAGATGGAGGGGGAGACCCTGCTGATCGTCGGCCTGGGCGGCACCGGCCTGGCCACCGCCCGGCGGGCGGCCGCGTTCGACATGCGCATCCTGGCGGTGTCCCGCGGGCCCAAGCCCCAGACCCCGGGCGTCGAGCGCATCGGGCGCCCGGAGGATCTGCCGGCGATGCTCCCCGAGGCCGACCACGTCGCCGTCTGCTGCGCCCTGACCGATGAGACCTACCACCTCTTCGGCGAGCGCGAGTTCCGGCTGATGAAGCCGACGGCCTACATCCACAACGTCACCCGCGGCGGGGTGATCGACCACGAGGCCCTCCTGGAGGCGCTCCGCGCCGGCGAGATCGCCGGCGCCGGGCTGGACGTCACCGAGCCGGAGCCCCTGCCCCCCGGGCACCCCCTGTGGCGGGAGCCGAACGTGCTGATCACGCCGCACGCCTCGGGCCACTCGCCCCACTCCGGGCGGCGGATGTTCGACCTGCTGCGCGAGAATCTGCGCCGCTTCGACGCCGGGGAGCCCCTGCTCAACGTGGTGGACAAGCAGGTGGGCGCCTGAATCCGGGCCCGCCGGACGCGGGCGGGCCGCCCGGCGGCCGGCCCAGCTTCCTCGTCATCCTCACCGACCAGCACCGCTACGACGGCGTGGCCTGCGCCTGGCCGGCGTGGCGCGCCGCCGCCGGCGAGCGCTCGCCCCTGGAGACGCCGCACCTCGACCGCCTCGCCGCCGGCGGCACGCGCCTGAATCGCCACTACGTCAACAACCCGCTGTGCATGCCGGGGCGCTCCACCCTGATCACCGGCCTGACCCCCCGGGCCCACGGCGTGCGCACCAACGGGATCGACCTCGACCGCGGCATCCCCACCGTGGTGCAGGCCCTGGCCGGCGCCGGCTACCGCACCCACAGCAGCGGCAAGACCCACTTCCGGATCATGGCCGCGCCGAACGGCGCCGACCCCCTGGCCCTCGATCCGCTGGCCTTTCCCGAGGCCCGCCCGCTGTGGGAGCGCGGGCGGATAGACGCCATTCCGGTCCCCTACTACGGCTTCCAGACGGTGGACTGGACCGGGGGCCACGGCGACGTCTTCGGCGACTACCGCACCTGGCTGCGCGGCGTCGACCCGGATGCGCCGCGGCTGCTCACCCGCCGGGCCGGCACGCCCCCGGCGAGCGGGGCCGAACAGGCCTGGAAGATGGCCATCCCCCCCGAGCTGCACTACAACACCTGGATCGCCGACCGCACCATCGCCCTGCTCGAGTCAGTCGCCCGGAGCGGGCAGCCGTTCTTCGCCGTGGCCTCGTTCCCCGACCCCCACCACCCCTTCGCCACGCCCGACCCCTGGTACTCGCGCTACGACCGGGCGAGCGTGCCGGCCCCGGTGCGCCGCGCGGGAGAGCTGGACGCGCTGGCCCCCTTCTTCGGCGAGGTCTACGAGCGCCCGCTGCGCCTCTCCGGGCGGCTGCGCCCGACGCGCACGCCGGACGATCAGCTGCGCGAGATCGTGGCCATCACGTACGGCATGATCGGGTTCGTCGATCAGCAGGTGGGGCGCATCCTGGATGCCCTCGACCGGTTGGGGCTGGCCGAGGAGACGGTGGTGGTCTTCACCGCCGACCACGGCGACCTGCTCGGCGACCACTGGCTGCTCAACAAGGGGCCGTTCCACTTCGACGGCCTGCTGCGAGTGCCCAGCCTGTGGCGCCTCCCCGGGCGCTTCCGCCGGGGGGCGGTCAGCGAGGCCCTCACCTCCCACCTGGACTTCGCCCCCACCGTCCTCGACCTGGCCGGGCTGGCGGCGCCCGAAGCGCCCCCGCCGGGCGGGGACGCGCCCCGCTGGCCACCGGCCCGGGAGGCGGAGACCGACCGCCAGCTGCGGGCCCTCCCCGGGCGCTCCCTCGCCCCCCTGCTGCGCGGCGAGGTCGAGCGCGTCCAGGACGGCGTGCTGGTGGAGAACGACGAGGACTACCTCGGGCTGCGCCTGCGCACGCTGGTGACGGAGACCCACCAGCTGACCGTCTACGCCGGCGAGGACGGGCTCGCCCCCTGGGGCGAGCTGTTCGACCTGCGGGCCGATCCGGGGCAGGTGCGCAACCTCTGGGACGCGCCGGCGCAGCGGACGCTCAAGCTCGAGCTCCAGGCCCGCTTGCTCGGCGAGCTGGTGCGCACCGACGGCCGCCTGCCGCGGCGCCTGAGTCACGCCTGAGGCCGCCCGGCGCGTCCCGGAGCCCGCCGGGCGAAAGGGGTACCCTGAGCCGCACGCCGCCGGCCGCGGCCGGTCGGGGGAGACGCAGGAGCACGAGGAGGACGCGGTGGGCAAACTCGACGGGAAGGTCGTTCTGGTCACCGGCGGGAGCCGGGGGATCGGCAAGGGCATCGCCCAGGGGATGGCGGCGGAGGGGGCCAGCGTCGCCGTCTCGGCCCGGGCGAGCGACGCCCTGACGGGGACCGAGCAGGCGCTGCGCGAGTCCGGGGCGACGGTGCTGGCCGTTCCGGCGGACGTGTCGGACGAGGGTCAGGTGGACGCCCTGTTCGCCGCCGTGATGGAGCGTTTCGGGCGGCTGGACGTCCTGGTCAACAACGCCGGCGCGTTCGACGGCGGGTCGCTGGATACCCTCTCCCTCGAGGCCTGGAACAAGGTCATCGCGGTCAACCTGACCGGCCCCTTCCTCTGCACCCGAGCGGCGTTCAGGATCATGAAGGCCCAGGGCGGGGGGCGGATCATCAACGTCTCCAGCATCTCCGCCCAGCGGGTGCGTCCCAACTCGGCGCCCTACAGCGCGAGCAAGCACGGCGTCTGGGGGCTGACGCAGGTGACCGCGCTCGAGGGGCGCGACCACAACATCGCGGCCAGCTGCCTCTACCCGGGCAACACCCGCGTCGAGCGCAACAGCCCGACGACGAACGCCGAGCCCAACATGAGCGTCGAGGAGCTGGCCCAGGCGGCCGTGTGGATGGCCCTGCTGCCCCCGCACGTGACGATGCTGGAGGCCACCGTGCTGCCGATCAAGCAGCCCTTCATCGGGCGCGGCTAGGTCCGGCGGTGGCGCCGCAAGCGCCGCCGGGCGCTTCAAGCTCGTCGACGCCGCCGGCGCCGCCCCCCGCCTCCACGACCTCGCGGCCGATCCCGGGGAGCGGGTCGACCCGGCCGGGAACCTCCCGGCCGAGGTCGCCCGTCTGACGCCCGCCCTCAGCGCTCCGCCGTCGCCGCCGTCGCCGTCACCGCCGCCGTCGCCGTGACGGCGGCCGGCCGTGCCACCGGCAGCACGACGTAGGGCGTCTCGGCGCCGAGTCCGGGCCAGAAGGTGGCGTTGCCGAGCACGTCGACCGCTTCCAGGTGGTACATCAGGTCCCACTCGGCGTCGACGTGCTCCCCCGGGATCGTCGCCTCGAACTCGCCGCTGCTGCCGTCCGCCCCCGCTTCTTGGGCGCGCGGGCTGAGCGGCAGCCGGTCGTGGGTCTGAAACTGATTCAGGTGGCGGTAGTGCAGGGTGACCCGTTCCAGCGGGGCGCCGGCGGTGACGCGGGCGCGCAGGGTCAGGGGCGCTCCCGGCACGGCCCCGGCCGGGGGCAGGTGGAGGATGCGCGGCGGCGCCGCCGCCGCGCCGACGCCGAGGCGCCGCGGGCCGGACGCGGCGCCGTCCGGCCAGACCGTCGCCGTGCCGCGGTCGTCCGTCGCCACCAGGGTGTAGTCCAGCGACGTCGCCGCGGCGGGGACGTCGATCCGGGCGCCGTAGCGCGCCACCCCGCCCGCCCCGGTGGTCGCCGCCGGCTCGACCGCGGTCAGGGGCGTCTCCAGGAAGGGGCCGGCGCCGTCGAAGCGGTAGCGGGCGACGACCGAGCGCAGCGGCTCGGGGCCGCTGACGGTGGCCCGCAGGTCGAGCGGCTGGCCGGGGCGCGCCGCCGGAGGCGGCAGGTGGCCGATGCGCGGCGCCACCCGGCGCACGACCAGCCCGGTGAGCAGCCAGTCCCCCTGCGGCGGGGCGGTGACCTCCAGCGTCAGGCGGCCGTTCGTCACCGCCACCCGCCGGCGCAGGTCGATCACCTCGCCGGCGGGGACGTCGACCGGGCCGGCCTCGACCCGGGATTGCAGGCGGACGGTCACCGGGCCGTGGTCCCGCGCCGCCGCCGAGCGGTCGCCCAGGATGACGGTCACCTCGTACTCGCCGTCCGGCAGATCGACCAGGAACGTGGCGTTGTCGTAGCCGGCTGCCGGGTGGCGGGTGACGAAGTCCTGGTAGAGCGGCTCCTGGGGGAGCGCCTCCGGGCGGGGCGCCGAGCCGCGCAGGGTCTTGCCGTCCATCTTCAGGGCCGCGGTGGCGACCAGTCCGTAGGTGCCGCCCCAGCCGAAGCCGGTCTGCGGCGTGTACAGGGTCTGCGGCCCGACGGCCGCGAACCCCCGCTCCACGGCGTAGTCGTGCAGGAACGGGAGGGGCGGCGTCCCGGTGCGCGGGGGGAGCTGGGCGCCGAAGTCGAAGCCGGCGTCGAACAGGCCGTAGCGGTGCAGCAGGGCCTCCACCTCGTCCAGGCGGTGGACGTCGTGGCGCACGTAGGGCAGGTTGTCCGCCCAGTGCCCGTCCTGGTCGTCCTTGCGCCCGAAGATCAGGTCGGCGGCGTAGACGCCCCGGGTCAGGGCCACGAGCGACTCCCAGGCGGCGAGGGCGGCGGCGGCGTCTGGCCGGGCGGCGAGGAGCGAATCCAGGTCGCCGCTGGCGTAGTACGCGGCCAGCGAGCCGGCCGCGCGCAGCTTGGCCGCGTGGTAGCGGGCGAGAGCGGCCTGCACGCGCACGTCGAGGGCGACGGCCCGCAGCTCGCGGGCGGCGTTCTCGTCCGCCGGGATCGCCGCCGCCTCGGCGGCGGCGAGGGCCGACTCGGCCTCGTCCGCCAGGCGCTCGAAGAGCTCGCTCGACTGCGACGGCGTCTGGCGGGCGCCGGGCCGGCCGGCGAGGCGCTCGGCGACCGCCTCCTCGGCGCTGGCGAACATGCCCACGTCGCTGCCCGGGACCTGCAGGTAGAGGTCGAGCAGGCCCCCGGTGTCCATCTCCGGCCAGTAGCCGAAGACGCTGGCCGAGGGCGAGTGGCGGGCGGTGAGCAGGGGCAGCACGCCGGAGGCCCGTTGCAGGGCCCGCTCCGCGTGCGGCGCCGCCGCCGGGCCGAGCCGGGCGGCCCACTCGCGGCCCCAGGCGGTGGGGTCGGCGTCGCCGCTGTAGCCCAGGCGCCCGAACGCGGCGTACCAGGGCCAGTAGCGCTCCTGCTCCCAGCGGTAGTGGGTGTAGGCGGAGTCGGCGAAGAGGGGCCAGTAGCCGCCGCGGTCGCCGAAGCCCTTGTTGGAGAGGGGGGCGCAGACCTCGAAGCCGACGGAGTCGCCGAGGGTGCTGGCGGCGGCGAAGCGCCTGACCCACTCCGGATCGGTCCAGAGCAGGAAGCGGTTCGTGCCCAGGTTCCAGAGCTGGAAGAGGAAGTCGTACGGTCGGGGCCCGCCCTCCGGGTAGCGCAGCTGGTCCCCGTAGCTGTGGCGCCGCACGTAGCGGTCGCCCTCCTGGAGCAGGGTGGCGTGGTAGGGAAGCCCCTGGTGCTCGGTCCAGAACTTGGTGTCGACCGTCACCGGCAGCCCGGTGGCGAGCCCGGCCTCGACCGTATCGTCCGTGATCGCCTTGGCCCGCAAGTCGAGGGCGACCGGGCGGCCGCAGGCGGCGACGCCCTCGAAGAGGGCCCGCCAGAAGCGCGCCCCTTCGTCCAGGTGCACCCCGGACTCCGAGTTGACCCGCAGCTGCACGGCGCTGATCTCGGGGACGGCCTGCAGCATCCGGCGCAGGCCGGCGGCGCAGTAGGGGACGAGGTTGTCCGCGTCCAGACCGCTGACCGTCGGGGTGCCGTAGGTGTGGGCGTGCTGCGACCAGACCCCGAGGGCGAACTCCAGACCGCGCTCGGTGGCCATCCGGGCGATGCCGCGCAGCAGCTCCAGGTTGGCCGCCCGGCCGGCGGCGTCCAGCCCGCTGGCCTGCACCTCGGGGTGCTCCGGCACGTCGACGAAGAACGGGTAAGGCGGCGCCAGGTAGGCCGTCTGGTGGCCGAAGGTGAGGGTGAAGCGGTTGAAGCGGTGCAGCACGAGCAGGTCGAAGTACCAGGCCCAGAAGTCGAGCGAGCGGTACCACTCCGCCTCCAGCTCGGCGTTGTGGGGGAAGACGCAGAGGCTGCGCAGGCGGCGCTGCGGCGCCTCGGCGCTGGCCGGGAACAGGGCCAGCACGGCCGCCGCCCCGGCGGCCGGCGCGGGGGCCGCGAGCTCGACGCGGCGCGCGGCCTCGTGCAGGGCGTAGGCCAGGCCGCGCTCGTCGCCGCCGGCCAGCAGCACGGTCGGGGGGGCGCTACCGGTCGCCGGGAGGGGGGCGATGGCCAGGGACTCCGCCGCCAGCGGCAGGGACACGCCGGCCCGCGCGGCGAGGGCCCGCGCCTCCGGGCCGGCGCTCGGGCCGAGCGCGGCGACGAAGGCCAGGGCCGCCCCGTCCGGCCCGCCGCCTTCCGGGCCGCCGGTCCGGCGCCGGCTGGACCAGCCGGCGCCGTCGAGGGCGCGGGCGAGGCGGGCGAGGCCGTGCTCGCCGGGCGCGCCGAGGGGCGAGCCGGCGACGAGAGAGGTGAGGTTGTCGCTCATGGATTCCCTTAGGCGAAGGCCCGGTCGCCGGCGGCGATCGCCTCGCGGAAGGCGAGCCGCGGATCGGCGCCCTTGCTCAACGATTCGCCCTCCAGCTGCGCGCGCACGGCGGCGAACCACTGCAGGTTCTTCGGCGAGGCGCCGGTGCCGCCCTGCCACTTGTGGCGGTCGTTGCCGATCTTCTGGGCCTCGTCCGCGACGTCGGCGAAGATGTCCATCCCCGGGGCAACGGTGGAGATCTCCTTGCTGCGGTGCCACTTCCGCCCCGGGGGCATCACCGGCAGGTTGGCGGCGAGGAAGCGGGACATGTCGTCGGTCAGCCAGTAGTAGGCCAGGTCGACCGCGTCGTCCGGGGCCTTGGCCGTCTTGTTCACCGTGATGCAGTTGGTTTCCAGGTGGTAGCCGCGGCGTCCGGAGTAGGGCGACTTCGGCGGCCACAGGGCCTGGAGCTTGAACTTCCCGGCGATGGCCTCCTGCTGCAGGCCGGCCTGGTAGAAGGGGAAGCCGGAGAGGGCGATCAGCCCCGAGGCGAAGAGCGGGCCGGTGGCCAGCCCGGAGTTCTGGCGCACCAGGGCGACCTCCTCCGGGTTGGGCGCCACGCGGTCGCGCCAGACCAGGCCGGCCCAGTCGGCGTACATCTCCTCCGGCTTGCCCCCGTCCTTCCCGGTGGCGAGGGTGGTCTTCAGCGTCTTGCGGTCGTACCACTCGGCGCCTTCGGCGGCGATCCAGTTCGTCCAGCCCTGGTCCCAGGCGCCGGTCTGGCGCTCGACGCCCCAGGTGCGGTCCGTCTTCAGCTTGCGGGCGATGTCCCGCAGGTCGGCGAAGGTCCAGTCCTTGCCCGGCAGCTTGATCCCGGCCCGATCGAAGAGGTCGACGTTGGCCACCATGCCGCCGACGTAGGTGCCCATGGGGAGGGAGAAGATCCGCCCGTCCTCCGTCTCCTGGTAGTACTTGCTCCACCAGTAGTCGGCCTTGTTGAACTTGCGCTGCTTCAGGTACGGGTCGAGCCCCAGCAGGATGCTCGGCGGGTCGAGCGACCAGACCTCCATCATCACGTCCGGGCCCGAGCCGGCGGCGATCGCCGTCTGCACCTTGAGGTTGTAGGCCCCGGCGGTGGTGCCCTCAGACGGCGCCGTCCAGATCTCCACCTCGCGCACGTTGGGGTTGGTCTTGGGGTACTCCACCGTCCAGCGCTTCACCGTCTGGTCGCGGATGCCGGTCGTCCAGTCCGTCGACAGGCTGAGCTTGACCGGCTCCTTCCGCTGGGCGGCGCCCGGCTGGCCCTCGCCCGTCCCGCAGGCGGCCAGGACGCCGCCCGCCAACCCTGCGCCGGCGACCAGCGCCGTCCGGCGCGTCGCCACCCTC
>DATLLM010000676.1:0-2333 GCA_035537855.1 Chloroflexota bacterium
TCGCCCGCGCCCGCGCCGACGACGGCGGCGTACTCCCCCCCCGGCTGGGCGTCGTAGACGCTCACGCCTCCGATGCGCTGGCGCAGACTCGCGCCGGGAGGCGGGCCGGAACGGCTCGCTTCGCGCACGGCATCCGGAGGCGGCCGGTTCTTCCACGAGAAGCGCTGAAATCCGATTCCCAGCTTGAGTCCCATCCCGGTGGCCCGCTCCATCCAGTAGTGCTCGCCGAAGGCGACGTCGACCCACTGCGAATCCGGCGTGCGCAGGGCGTCCAGCACCGGCTGCACCTCGGCGGGCAGGCGCTCGGTCCGCACCCACTGTCGATTGAAGTGCCACGCGTCGTAGACGGCGAGCACGAGCCCGGCCGCGACGAGCCAGCGGAGGTCGACGCCCGCGCGGCGGGGGGCGGCGCCGGGCGCGTTCGGCAGCGGCACCGCAACGCGCAGCCGTGCCTCACCCAGGAGTCGGTCGACGCCGATGGCGGCGAGACCGAGCACGCAGGGTACGGCCAGGCCGGCGATCAGCGTGGGGTAGCGGATTCCGGTGAACTGACCGGAGAGCCACGAATCGGGCGCCATGCGGGACAGCCAGATGAAGGGAGCGGCGCTGGCGAGCCAGAGGGTGAGGAGGCCGAAGGCGGCGAGGAACCACGCGGCCCGGCGCCGGCCGGAGGGGAGCCGGCACGCCAAGGCGAAGACCGCGAGCGCCACCGGGAGCCATCCAACGTAGTTCACGTAGACCGCCGGGTACGGCTGCTTGCCCAGCAACGGCGAGGTGTAGAAGGCGTAATCGCCGACGACCAGATTCAGGGGCAGGTACTGGAAGGGTTGGGCGCTCCGGAAGAGCGGATCGGTCTCCTTGCCGAGCTGCGGCAGGAAGTGCCCGAGAGGGACGAGGAGCGGCGCCGCGAGCAAGACGGCGACGAGGGCCGCGAGGGCGTAGCGCCGCAGAATCAGCCGGCGTCGCGCGCCGTCGCCCGGGAGCAGCACGACGAGCGCGGGCAGGGCGCAGACCAGGCCGATCTGAACGTAGGCCTGTCCGGAGAGCGCCGCCAGAGCCATGACCACCCCGAGCAGCACGGCCATGCGCCGCGTCCCGGTGCGGGCCACACCCACCAGGGGAGGCAGGACGAGGGCGCACGAGGCGGTGGAGAGGACCAGGGCGAAGGCGCCCAGCTCCATCCGGCCGGCCAGGTTGCCGGCGACCACGGCGACGGCGCCGCCCCACAGGCAGGCCAGCCGGCCCAGCCCGAGCACGCGCCCCAGCCACCATTGCGCCAGGCCGCCGATGAAGAAGGCCCCTGCCAGCGAGAGCTTCGCGCCGGCCGTGACCCCCCAGCCGAGGGTGGTCGCGGCCACGAGAGGGTGCAGGGTGCTGCCGTACGGATCGACGAGCGCCGGCGAGCCCCCGCGTGCCGTGCCGTTCCACAGCGCACACCAGCCGCAGGCGGCGGCCCGCGTCCAGAGGTGGTGGAGGTTGATCGTCGAGCCGTACTCCCGGCCGGATGGCACCACCTGGGGGTCAAGATTGAGGTAGGGGCGCGCGAACCAGATCGCCCACAGGGCGAGGACGCCCAGCTCCGCGGCGGTCAGCAGCCAGGAGCCCTTCGGCCGGATGCGGGCCCACCGGGGCGCCCCGCTCCACCCCGGCCCCGCCGGGCGCCGGCGGAGCAGGCGGACGCCGAGGACGCTCCTGAGCCCGTGCCACAGCCGGGGCGCGGGCGCCGCCCCTTCCGCTCGACGCTTCTCCGGGGGGGCGGCCCCCTGGCCGCCGGTGGCCGGGGCCGCCGGTTCAGCGATCGTTGCCGATTGAGCCGGCGTCACTCTCTAGTCCTGCCGTTGACGGCGCCACACTGAAGCTGATAGTATCTGCGACGTCCTTACCGGTCAGCAAGCACCTCTGACGGGGAGCGAGCCGGACGGGTGGGGCTCCTGAATCGCATAGCAACGCTTTGACAGGGAGTAGTAGGTCGCTCCCCCCTCCTCCAGAGAGCCGGCGGTCGGTGCGAGCCGGTGGAGCAGGACGGCCGAACTCGCCCTCGAGCTGCTGAGCCCAAAGCCCCCTGGCGGCGACGCCGGGGCGAGTAGGTCCAGCCGGACACCCGCCGTTACCGGGCTTAAGTGGGCGCAGCCGTCGCCGGCCCCGGGCGCGAGAGCGATCTCGCGTCCGCCCGGGAGCGGGAGGCGGTGTGCCAAGTGGGGTGGTACCACGGGAGTCAGCTCTCGTCCTCGGGGACGGGAGCTTTTCTGTTTTCTACAGGGCTCGCTACCGGGAGACCGGGAGTGGTACATGGTTTGGCCCCGCCTGGCGGCGTCAACTGAGGTGGCACCACG
>DATLLM010000677.1:0-2814 GCA_035537855.1 Chloroflexota bacterium
CACTTGAGCTGCTCCTCCGCCCCGTCCTGCGGCCAGCGGGTGTGGAACGTCCCGGCCCGGTCCAGCCGGCGGTAGGTGTGGGCCCCGAAGTAGTCGCGCAGGCCCTGCAGGAGGTTGGCCGGGCCGCGCTCCCGGCGGTAGCCGTCGTAGTACGCCAGGGCGGAGGAGAAGGCGGGCACCGGGACGCCGTGCTCCACGGCCAGGCCGACCACCCGCCGCCAGGACTCCTGGCCGTCCACGACCGCCTCCCGGAAGTAGGGCGCGAGCATCAGGTTGGCCAGCGCCGGGTCGCCGGCGTAGGCCTCCTTGATCCGGTCGAGGAAGCGGGCCCGGATGATGCAGCCGCCGCGCCAGATGGTGGCGATGGCCCCCATGTCCAGCGACCAGCGGTACTCGGCGGCGGCCGCCGCCAGCTGCTGGAACCCCTGGGCGTAGGCGACCACTTTCGAGGCGTAGAGGGCGCGGCGCACCGCTTCGATCAGGTCGTCCCGGTTCGCACCGCTGCCGAACTCCCGTCCCGGCCCGGGCAGCACGCCGGCGGCGCGCACCCGCTCCTCCTTGCGCGCCGAGAGGGAGCGGGCGAAGACCGCCTCGGTGATCGCCGTCACCGGGACGCCGAGGTCGAGCGCGGACTGCGACGTCCAGCGTCCGGTGCCCTTCTGCTCGGCCTCGTCCAGGATGACGTCCACCAGGGGCTGCCCGGTGGCGGCGTCGACCTTGCTCAGCACCTCGGCGGTGATCTCGATCAGGTACGAGTTCAGCTCGCCGCGGTTCCACTCCTGGAAGATGGCCGCCAGGTCGGCCGCGCCCAGGCCGAGGGCCTGCGTCAGCAGGTCGTAGGCCTCGGCGATGAGCTGCATGTCGGCGTACTCGATGCCGTTGTGCACCATCTTCACGTAGTGCCCGGCGCCGTCCGGACCGATGTAGGTGCAGCACGGCGTGCCGTCCACCTGGGCGGCGATGCGCGTCAGCGTCGGCGCAACCCGCTCGTAGGCCTCGGGCGTGCCCCCGGGCATGATGCTCGGGCCGAGCAGGGCGCCCTCCTCGCCACCGGAGATGCCGGTGCCGATGAAGCGGAAGCCGGCCCGCTCCACCTCAGCCGCCCGGCGGCGGGTGTCCTGGAAGAAGGAGTTCCCGCCGTCGACGACGATGTCGCCCGGGTCGAGGTAGGGGGTCAGCTCGGCGATGACCTGGTCGACGGGGCCGCCGGCCTGCACCATCAGGATGATCGGGCGGGGGGGGCGGATGGAGCGCACCAGCTCCTCGATCGTCCGCGTCGCGGTGATCGGCCCCTCGTGCCCGAACGCGGCCTGGAAGCGCTCGGTGCGTTCGGTGGTGCGGTTGTAGACGGCAACCGGGATCCCGTGGCGGGCGATGTTGCGGGCCAGGTTTTGGCCCATCACCGCCAGACCCAGGACGCCGAAGTCGCACTCTCCCGGCATGGCGCATGCTCCTTGGCGTCCCCCGTCCGCGGGGGACGCCCCTGCATTGTGCCGCACGCCCCTGCCGGGCGCTGCCGGGCGCTGCCGGGCGCTGCCGGGCGCTGCCGGGCGCTGCTCGGCGAGCGCCTAGCGCCGCCGGCGCCGGAGGAGGCCGCCGGCGAGGGCGGCGACGCCGAGGAGGGCCAGCGGCGCCCCGGCGGGGAGCGCGGGGCCGGCGCCGGCGCCGGCCAGCAGGCCGCTCGAGCGGAAGCGGATCATCTGCGAGACCGGCGGATTGAGCGGCCCGTGGTCGTTCTGCACCAGCTCGACCATCAGCAGGTGCTCTCCGGGCGGCACGTTGGTGAAGGTGTAGGGATCGAGGCGCTCCCAGACCACCAGGGGCTGCGAGTCCAGCACGAAGTGCAGGTGCCCCTGACCCGGGCGGTTGGCCTCGGGGCGCATCCCCGCCTCGGAGACGGGGACCGTGGTGGGCACCACCTGCAGATCGGTCACCCGGAAGGCGACCGCGAACGACTGCCCCGGCAGGGTCGCCCCGCTGGCCGGCGCGGTCACGGCCAGCTGGGGCTCGGCCACGGCCACCGGCGTGGCGTGCCCCACGGCGGCCAGCACGAGGGCCAGCCACCCCACCACCATCGCCAAACGTCCCATCTCGCGGTCACCCCCTGTGCGTGTTCGGCCAACCAGTATACCCCTCTGGTCTGCTAGCCGGCTACCACTTCGGGCCGCGCGCCACCGGGCGCCGCCGCCGGCGGCGCCCCGGCTGTTACCGCAGCGCAACCGGTAGGGCCGCTCGTCGGGGCCCGGGACCTCCGGGGGAGGGCTCAGGTCTCCGCCGGCGGGGAGATCTCGACCGGGGTGTTCCAGCCGCTGTAGGTCACCTGCAGCCGGCCGCCGGTGGCGCCGGTCTGGCGCTCCATCGTCAGCGGCTGGGCCGACGCGGGATCGACCTCCAGGGTGACGTCGGCGTCGTAGCCGGGCTCCTGCCAGCGCAGCGTCGCCCCCTGCGGGGTCGTCTGCACGTCGGCCTCCGGGAGGGGCTCGGAGCGGGGCAGGAAGGTGTGCACCTGATGCCACACGCTCGAAGCGGCCGGCCCGGCGCGCCACGGCCCGGTGCCCTGCCGCTCCCAGGTGCGGTCGCCGACGATGATCCGCTCCGCCGTCTGCGGGCCGTTCGCCCCGCTGTAGACGGAGGCCATCCGCATCCGGGCCGGCCGGGTGCCGTCGCCCAGATCGAACTCCAGCCGGGCGGTGGACTGCGCCCGGCCGTCCAGGCTCATCGACGTCTCGATCCGCCCGCTCTTCAGATTGGCGAAGGACGAGGTCAGGCGCCCCGAGATGGGCTCGACGCGGGGGGTGGGCGCCGCCGTCGCCG
>DATLLM010000678.1:0-9530 GCA_035537855.1 Chloroflexota bacterium
GCATGGGCCCGCCAGACGCTGGTTAGGGGAGTCGTTGGCGGAGGCGCCGGCGGCCCGCCGAAAAGAGCGCCCCTCCGCGACGTCTCGGGAGGGGCGCTTCCTATCTGGTGCGGGGCGGAGGGGGAGGGATTCGAACCCTCGATAGGAGTTACCCCCTATAGCGGTTTAGCAAACCGCCGCACTAGGCCTACTATGCGACCCCTCCAGGGTGCGGGCGCGCCGCCGGGGCAGCGGCGGTGGGCAGGGAAAGTATAGCGAACCCCGGGCGGAGGGAGAGGGATTCGAACCCCCGGACCTTGCGGTCTTCCGTTTTCAAGACGGACGCCATCAGCCACTCGGCCATCCCTCCCGGTGCGCGGGCGGCACCAGAATCCTAGCAGGAACCGCCCGGCGCGGGGCGCGGCCTCACTCCCCTTCCTGCTCCCGCAGCATGGGGAAGGCGATCACCTCCCGGATGGTGGGGATGTCCAGGAGGAACATCAGCAGGCGGTCGATGCCGATGCCCAGGCCGCCGGCGGGGGGCATCCCCTGGCGCATGGCCTGGAGAAAGTCCACGTCCATGACGTGGGCGTCCTCGTCCCCGGCCTGCCCCTGCTGCACCTGGTCGAGGAAGCGCCGGTACTGGTCGTCCGGATCGTTCAGCTCGCTGAAGGCGTTGCCCAGCTCGATCCCGGCGGCGAAGGCCTCGAAGCGCTCGACCGTGTCCGTGCTGCCCGGCTTGAGCTTGGCCAGGGGGCTCAGCTCGACGGGATAGTCGGTGAAGAAGACGGGCTGCACGACGGCGGCGGCGACGTGGTCGAGCAGCTTGTCGATCAGCTGCGCGCGGGTCGGCTGCGGCTCGACGCGCAGGCCGGCCGCGCGCACGGCGGTGGCGAGGGCGTCGAGAGTGGGGTGGCGGGTGTAGTCGACGCCGGTGCCCTCCAGGATGGCGTCCCGCAAGGTCTTGCGTGGCCAGGGCGGGGTCAGATCGACCTCGTTGCCCCGGACGGTGATCTTGACCGACCCCAGCACGCGCTCGGCCAGCGTGGGGATCAGCTCCTCCACCATCGCCATCACGTCCTGGTAGTCGGCGTAGGCCTCGTACGTCTCCAGCAGGGTGTACTCCGGCGAGTGCTGGCGGGAGAGGCCCTCGTTGCGGAAGACGCGCCCGATCTCGTAGACCCGCTCGATCCCCCCGATCATCAGGCGCTTGAGGTACAGCTCGAGGGAGATGCGCAGGAAGACGTCCCGCTCCAGGGCGTTGTAGTGGGCCTTGAAGGGGCGGGCCAGGGCGCCCCCGTGGAGGGGCTGGAGGACGGGGGTCTCGATCTCGACGAACCCGCGGTCGTCGAGGAAGCGGCGGATCTCGCGCACGATCGCCGCGCGCTTGATCAAGATGTCCCGGGACTCGGGGTTGCTGATCAGGTCGAGGTGGCGGTGGCGCAGCCGGGCCTCGACGTCCCGCAGCCCTTTCCACTTCTCCGGCAGCGGCAGGAGCGCCTTGGCCAGCATCTCCCAGCGGTGGGCCTCCACCGTCTCCTCGCCCGTGCGGGTGAGGATGGCGGGCCCGCTGACGCCGATCAGGTCGCCCAGGTCGAGGGTCTCCCGCAGCAGGGTGTAGTCGTCCTGACCCTGGTGCTCGACGCTGAAGAAGACCTGCAGGCGGCCGCTGCCGTCCTCGATCTCGGCGAACGCGGCCTTGCCGAAGACGCGCAGACGGGTGACGCGGCCGGCGACCGTGACCTGCTCGCCCCCGGCGTTCAGGGCGGCGAAGTCGGCGTGGACGGCCGCGGTGGTGTGGGTGCGGTGGAAGTGGGCGGGGAACGGGTCGACGCCCGCACCGCGCAGGCGATCGAGCTTGGTCCGCCGGGCGGCGGTGTACTGGTCTTCGGGTATGTCGGTGTTCACGGCGGTCGTGACGGGGGGCGTCGGGCGCTGGAGGGCCAGAGGGCGGGGCGCGCGCGCGCTCCGCCCCCAGGGACGCTCAGCGCCCGGTCAGGAGATGGACTTGATGGTGTAGTCGAGGGTACCGGATGGCACCTGGACGGAGACCTGGTCCCCGACCGTCTTGCCCATCAGGGCGCGGCCGACGGGACTCTCGTTGGAGATGCGTCCTTCGGTCGGGCGGGCCTCGGGCGAGCCGACGATGGTGTAGGTCTCCTCGACGCCGTCTTCGTCCTCGACGAGGACGGTCGAACCGAGGCTGACGCTGGCCGAGTCGTGGGAGGTGACGATGACCGCCTCGCGCAGCTGGCTCTCGATGGTCAGGATGCGCCCCTCGACGAACGACAGGTCGGTCTTGTCCGCGTCCGGCTCGCTCCCCTCGGCGAAGGCGCCGAACTCGCGCTCTTCCTGGATCCGCCGGCGGAGCTCGGCGCGTCGCACCATCAGGCGATCGAGCTCTTCCTGAAGGCCGACTTTGCCCTCGGGTGTCAGATACACCGTCTTGGCGACCATAGTTTCCACCCTCGCACTGCGTCGTCGTCGCGCTGCTTCGCGCGTCGCCTGAAAAACAAAGAACCGAGAGCAAGGCTCTCAGTTCCACCGGGCGTATCGGGCGCGCTGGGAGAGTCTGCCCGCCGCGGCCCCTCTCCACCGCGGTGACACGTGGATTATAGCCCGTCCTCGGGGCCCCATCCAGCGCGCCGGGGCGCTACCAGCCGCGCGCAGGGCGGGGGGCGGCCGTCGGCCCCCTGTGGCCCGATGCGCCCGATGCGCCCGATACGCCCGATATGATTGAGAGGAGACCGGCGCCGGCGCCCCATGGGGCGCCGCGGCGCGCCGCCGCCAGAGGTATCGTGAGCCCATCGCTCTCCGTGCTCCGCTCGCCCCTGCCGTTCGTCGCCGTCTGCGCCGCCGCCGGGGCCCTGGGCGGCCTGGCGGCGGCGGTCGTGCTCGGGGTGGCGGCCGCCTCGGCGCACACGGTGATCCGACCGCGGCGGACGTGGCGCCCGGCGGTCGACGGCTGGACGCCGCTGGAGTACGAGGGGGAGGTGGTGCGCTTCCCGAACAGCTCCGGGCTCAGCCTCTACGGGCGGCTCGTGCCGCCGCCCCGGGGGCGGCCGGTGGTGATCGTCTCCCACGGATTCGGCACCAACCGCTTCGAGGGCGAGGATATGGTGCCCTGGCTGGCGGCGGCCGGCTACGGCGTCTTCCTGTTCGACTTCCAGGCCCACGGCGAGAGCGAGGGGCCGTTCACCACGGTCGGGCTGAACGAAGTGGACGACTACCTGAGCGCCGTCGCCTACCTGCAAGGGCGCTTCGGCGCGGACGTCCCCCTGCTCGCCGTCGGGCTGTCCATGGGCGGGGCGGTGGCGATCATGGCCGCGGCGCGCTGCCCGCAGATCCGGGCGGTGGTGGCGGACAGCCCGTTCGCCACGCTGGAGCGGGCGGTCGCCCGGGCCTTCAGGGTCTACTTCCGGCTGCCGCCGCGGCTGTTCGCCCGGCCGACGGTCTGGTTCGCCGAGCGCTTCACCGGCGGCCGGGTGGGGCGGGTGCGACCGATCGAGGAGGTCGCCGCGATCGCCCCGCGTCCGCTGTTCCTGGTGCAGGGCACGGCGGATTCGATCGTCGATCCGGAGGACAGCCTGCTGCTCTTCGCGGCCGCGGGCGAGCCGAAGCAGGTGTGGCGGGTGGAAGGGCTCGACCACGTGGCCGTGCGCTCCCACTTCCCCGAGGAGTACCGGCAGCGCGTGCTGGCCTGCCTCGCCGCCGCCGAGGAGCTGACGGCGCCTGAGACGCCGCCCGGCCCCTAGACGGTGGCCCCTAGACGGTGGCCCCTAGACGGTGGGGCCGATGCGGTGGATGGCGAACTCCTGGTGGCCGATCAGCTCGGCGTTGGTCAGCTGGCCGTCGCAGACGTCGAGGAGCCGATCGAAGAGGCCTGCGCCCAGGGAGCGCGCCGACGTCTCGCCGGCCATGACGGCGAGGGTGGAGAAGTCCACGTTGTCCGCCATCCGCTCCAGGGTGGTGGCGTTGCCGCAGACCTTGATCACCGGAGAGAGGGCGTTGCCGAGGGGGGACCCCCGGCCGGTGGTGCAGAGGCAGATCTGGGCCCCGCCGGCGACCATGGCGGAGACGGCGACGGTCTCCTGCGCCGGGGCGTCCATCAAGTAGACGCCCCGGCCGCGGGGGCGGTCGGCGAAGCCGAGGACGCCGGCCAGGGGGTGGCTGCCCGAGCGGGCGGCGCAGCTGCGGCTGGCCTCGGGGGTGAGGGGTGACCCGTCCGGCTCGCTCGCTCCGGCGGTGGCGACCCGCCTCAGGCCGTAGAGGGCGTCGTGGTCGAGGGCCGTGCCCGTCGGGTCGTCGCCCTTGCGCCGGGCGTGCTCGGCCTCGCGGGCCGCGCCGGAGAAGAGGGCCCGCAGCCGCTCGGCCACGTCCGGGCCGGCGGCCCGCCCGGTGAGGGCGGACTCGGCCTCGAGCAGCTGGCTGGTCTGGGAGAGGAGCACGGTCCCGCCGGCCTCGACGACCCGGTCGGCGGCGGCGCCGACGGTGGGGTCGGAAGCCCGCACCGAGGTCTCGTCCAGCCCGCTGCCCTGGGTGGCGACGATCAGCTCGGAGAGGGGCACCGGCTCCCGGCGCAGGGTGGCGATGCCGGCCATCAGGTCCTTGCCCAGCTCGACGCCCCGGGCGATGGCCTTCAGGGAGCCGCCGGCGTCCTGGATGTAGAAGGACTCCATCGGCCGCCCGGGCGCCCGGGCCATGGCCAGCTCGGCCACCTGAGTCGCCTGGCAGGTCTCGCAGCCGAGGCCGACGATCAGGGCGGCGCCGACGTTGGGATTCGCGGCCGCGCCGGCGAGCACTTTCTCGGTCAGCAGGACGTCGTCCCCGACCTGGGCGCAGCCGTGGGGGTGGGGCAGGGCGACGGCTCCCGGGATCAGGTCGGCGATGCGCTGGGCCACCGTGTTGGCGCAGATCACCGAGGGCACGACGACGAGATGGTTGCGCACCCCCACCGTGCCGTCTTCGCGCCGGTAGCCCCAGAACGTCTCTCGCTTCGCCCCCCGGTCAGCCACGCTCGCGTCACCTCTCTTCACAGGCTACAGAGCGTGGCGAGGCGGCGTCAACAAGGAGGAAGGGGACGGCCGCCGGGCGGGGATTCAGTACCAGTCCCAGCGCAAGACGGGGTGGTCCTGCGTCTTCATGTGCTTGCGGGCGCCGGAGGGTGACCAGAAGTCCTTGTCGCAGAACGGGCAGTGGTACTCGGTGCCTTTCGACCAACCGGTCTTGGCCGCCGAGAACTCCTTCTCCACGTCCTCCCGATTCTCCAACCCGAGGCGCTGCGCCTTGTCCGAAAGCGGACTCCCGACTACCGTCGCCATTCCCCGTTGCCTCCTCGGCGGGCGCCGGAGGGACCGCCGCCCGCCCCCCGTCGCCCGCGGTTGCTCTCGACGCCTGCCGCCGGCCCACCGATCAGGGTGCCACGTCGGCGTCGACGTGCGGGACCATGGCGAGTCAGGGTCCGGTGCGCGTGTGGTCCGTGCCCCTACTGACGATCTGAAAGACCGCTGCCGACGGCGGAGGTCGCGTGGATGGGCGACCGGCCCCAACCGGTCTCTGGGACAGAGGGTACATAGTACAGACCGGCCCGACCCGCGGCGGGAGAACCGTACCACACCTCAAGGCGCTCCACAAGTGGATTTGGTGTCGATTCTGTACTCTATTCCCATTCGCCGTTGCCGCCCCGAGTGGCCCCTCCGGGGGGCCCCCGAGCGGGCGCCGGCAGGCGGCGGACGGAGGCCACGATGGTGCGCTACGACCTGCCCCCGGTTGCCCGCGTGCGGCAGCGCTTTGCCCAGGAGCACATCCCCGACGTGCCGGGGGCCGTCCGCGACGCCCTGCGCGGCGCAGGGCTGGAGGGGCGGATCGCCCCGGGCGCCCGGGTGGCCGTCACCGTCGGCAGCCGGGGGATCGCCCGGCTGCCGGAGATCGTGCGGGCGGCGGTCGACACCCTGCGCGCGCTGGGCGCCGAGCCGTTCGTCGTGCCGGCGATGGGCAGCCACGGCGGGGCGACCGCCGCCGGCCAGCGCGAGGTGGTGGAGAGCTACGGCGTGACCGAGGAGGCGGTGGGCGCGCCGATCCGGGCCACGATGGAGGTGGCGGAGGTGGGGCGCACCTCCGCCGGCGTACCGGTCTACATGGACCGCAACGCCTGGGAATCGGACGGCGTGCTCGTCTTCGGGCGGGTCAAGGCCCACACCGCCTTCAAGGCCCCGATCGAGAGCGGGCTGTGCAAGATGCTGGCGGTCGGCCTGGGCAAGCAGCGCGGGGCGGAGACGATGCACGGCGCCGGCCTGGCGGCGACCATCCCGGACGCCGCCGCCGTCGCCCTGGCGACGGGGAAGATCCTGGCCGGCCTGGCGGTGGTGGAGAACGCCGCGGACGACCCCTACCGGGTGGTCGCCGTGCCCCCCGAGCGCTTCCACGCCACGGACGAGGAGCTGCTGCGCCTGAGCAACAGCCTGCTGCCCCGGATTCCCTTCGAGCGGCTGGACGTGCTCGTGGTGGACTGGATCGGGAAGAACATCTCCGGCAGCGGGATGGACCCCAACGTGATCGGGATGTGGCGCCGGCTGGGCGGCGCGCGCACGCCGGACTACCGCCGGATCGTCGTCCGCGACGTGACGCCCGAGTCGCACGGCAACGCCATCGGCATCGGGTGGGCGGACTTCACCACCCGGCGCCTGGTGGACGGGATCGACTACGCGGCGATGTACATGAACTGCCTGACCGCGAACGCCCCGGACGTGGCCCGCATCCCCATGACCATGGCCTCCGACCGCGAGGCGATCGAGGCGGCGGCGAAGACGGCCGGCGCCGGCGGACGGCTGCGCCTGGCGCGGGTGCACAGCACGCTGCGTCTGGAGGAGCTGTACGTCTCCGAGGCCCTGCTCCCGGAGGTGCACGCCGATCCGGCGCTGGAAGTGCTCGACCCGCCGGCGCCGTTGCGCTTCGACGCCGGCGGGAATCTGGGCCCGCCCTTCGTCGTCAAGTAGGCCCGGGGCGTCCAGGGCCGCCGGGCCGCCTCAGGCGCCCGGGACCGGCCGGGCGGCGAGGTCACCGCGCCCGCGCTGCGACTCCACGTTGTGGGTGTGGACGTGCTCGCCCGGGCCGATGTCCTGGCCGGCGAGGCCGATGGCCTCGCCGTACTTCAGGACGGGCTCGCCGCGGGCGATCGGCACCAGGGCCAGCTTGTGGCCGAAGGCGATCGATTGCTTCACCTCCAGCTCGATCGTCCCGGCCGGGCCGGCGGCCGCGTCCCGCTCGACGCGCACCCGCTCGCCCGCGGCCAGATCGCGCAGCGCGGTGGCGACGTTGTCCTTCGGATTGAGCACGTACGTCACCCGCCGCTCGCCCGCCTGCGCCTGCGCCTGCGCCTGCGCCTGCGCCCCGCCCTGCGAAGTCTCCACCTGCTCTCTGCCTCCCCGGGGGTGCCCCCTGGTCCGGCCCATGGTACCTCCGTCGCGCCTCCTGGCGCCCTCCCCCGGACGGGGCCGCGGGGGCCCGCCGCCGGCGACCTACATCTCCTACTTGACGACCGCGCGCGGTCAGGCTATAGTCATGCCAGCAGCCGGCCCGCAGGCAGTTGCAGCGCGGGTGGCAGCAGATCTACCAACCGAATAGGTGGGCCGAATCCCGCGCAAGCGGGAACGGGGGACCCAATACCTGGGGTGTATTCTCGACCGCGCTGCGGATGAGATAGGGCAGGCTCTTTCAGCCCGAACCCGGCAGCTAACCTCGTAGGCCACTGGAAGAGGAGTAGCTCTCTGCGAGAGACCGGATGCTATTCCTTCCGGTCTCTTTTTGTTTGCCTGTCGACGGCCGAGTGCGGTGGCCAGGGGCGGGCGAGGAATAGGAACGAGAACGTGGTTGCGGGCCGTGTGATGGTGGCGGGAAGTGGCGGTGCCGGCGGGTGGGACGTCCGTCCCGTGACCGCGCTGCGCGTCGTCAGCGTTCCGCCGGTGTCGGCCAGGGCCCGGGCGCGCGGACTGTATACCGTCGAATCGTTGAAGCGAGAGGTGCTGACGCAGCGGGCCACATGGTGGCAGGGGAATGCGTATCATTGCCCGCTGTGTGACGTAGACTTCGGCGCAGCGCAGAGCGCGGCCGAGCACGTGGTGCGCGAGCAGCACCCCGTCCTGCGGATGGATTAAACCTCTCTCTCCTTCCTTCTCCTCACTCGCCCCGGAGCGACGGCCCGCCACGGCCGTCGCTCCGGTTTTTTATGGCGTAGGTATTCCCTGGCTATGCCGGCCGGCGGCGGCTGCGGCCGGCCCGGCTCCCTATAATGGGGCCCCGTGGGCGTACTCGATCGCTTCTCCCTCGAAGGGCGGAGGGCCCTGGTCACCGGCGCCGGCCGGGGCATCGGCCGGCAGATGGCTCTGGCGTTCGCCGAGGCCGGCGCGGACGTGGCCGTGAACAGTCGCACCGTGGCCGAGCTGGAGGCCGTGGCCGCCGGGGTGCGGGCCACCGGCCGGCGGGCGGCGGTCGTGCCCGGGGACGTGGCCGGGGCGGACGCGGCGACGGCGATCGTCGAAGGGGCGGTCGCGGCGCTCGGCGGGGTGGACGTGGTGCTGAACGCCGCCGGGCTGGCCGTGCGCGTGCCGGCCGAGCGGGTCAGCGAAGCGCAGTTCGACCTGCAGGTGAGCGTCAACCTGAAAGGCACCTACTTCGTCTGCCAGGCCGCCGGGAAGCACATGCTGGCCGCGGGTCGCGGCAGCATCGTCAACATCGCCTCGCTCACCACCAGCTTCGGGTTGCCCCTGCGGAGCGTCTACGCGGCGACGAAGGGCGCGGTCGGGCAGCTGACCAAGACGCTGGCGGTCGAGTGGGCCTCGCGCGGGGTGCGGGTCAACGCCATCGCCCCGGGCTGGATCCTGACCCCGCTGACGCGGCCGGTGCACGACGACCCGGCACAGTCCGGCTGGATCCTCGGACGGACGCCGATGGGCCGCTGGGGGACGCCGGATGACCTGACCGGCGCCGCGGTCTACCTGGCGTCCGACGCGGCGGCGTTCATGACCGGGCAGGTGCTCTACGTGGACGGGGGGTTCATCTCCGCGTGACCGCGGCCGGGACCGGACTGGCGGCGCGCCGGGAGTCCCTGGCGGCGCTGCACGCGGAGATCCTGGGCTGCCGGAAGTGCGCCCTGGCCGGGCACCCCATCTTCGGCACGCCGGTGATCGGCGGCGACGCCTCCATGCTCGCGCGCGCGAGGCGCGTCATGATGGTGGGGCAGGCGCCGGGGCGCACCGAGGCGGACAGCGGGCGCCCGTTCAGCGGCTCGGCCGGGCGGACGCTCTTCGGCTGGCTGGCCGAGGTGGGGATCGAGGAGGAGCGCTTCCGCAGCCAGGTGTACATCGCGGCGATGACGCGCTGCTTCCCCGGCCCGGCGCCGTCCGGCTCGGGCGACCGGCGGCCCTCGCCGGCCGAGCTGGCCCTCTGCCGCGGCTACCTGAGCCGGGAGCGGGCGCTGGTGCGGCCGGAGCTGGTGGTGCTCGTCGGCGGGATGGCGATCGAGGGGCTGCTGGGGAAGGGGCCGCTGCACGAGG
>DATLLM010000679.1:0-3721 GCA_035537855.1 Chloroflexota bacterium
GTCCAGCTCCCTGCCCGCGGGCACCCGCCGGCAGGCACCGCACCCACGGGAGGGATCACGATGTCCACGGCTCAGCGCGTCGCCCGCCGCCGGCTGCTCGCCGCCGCCGGCGCCGGGGGGACGGGCGCCTTGCTCGCCGCCTGCGCCTCCGGCGCGGCCGCGCCGCCCCAGAGCGCCGCCGCCCCCAGCGCCACCATCGAGTACATGCACTGGGCCGCCGCCGGCGGCGCCCAGGCCGTGGCGCGCGAGGCGGCGGCGAAAGCGTTCATGACCGCAACGCCCACGATCACGGTCAACGTCTCGGCCGTCGCCCCCAGCGGGACGATGCTGGAGAAGTTCAAGACCACGGCCGCCGCCGGCACGCCGCCCGACCTGCTGACGTTCAACACGGCCTGGTACGGCGACCTGATCGGCAGCAAGATGGTGGCCAACCTCGACCCCCTGGCCAAAGCCAGCGGGCGGGGCTTCCAGCGCGACGCCTTCTACCCCGAGGTGCTCTCCGTGCTGACCGCGGACGGCAAGCTCTACGGGCTGCCCCGCTTCGTGGTCACCTCGGTGCTGTTCTACAACAAGGACCTCTTCGGCCGCCTCGGCGTCGCCCCCCCGACGGACGGCTGGACCTGGGAGAAGGAGTTCGTCGAGGCCGGGCAGCGCCTGAAGCGGGACGTGGACGGGGGCCAGGCCTTCGCCATGGACTTCGCCCCGAACGACTTCCGGGACAGCGCCGTCTTCGCCTGGGGCAACGACTACTTCGACAAGGCCGCGCGCAAGTGCGTGCTGGACGACGCCAAGGCCCAGGCCGCGCTGCAGTTCGCCTACGACCTGCGCTGGAAGTCCCGGCTGCTGACCTCGCCCGACTCCGAGAAAGCGATGGGGGCGCAGCAGCAGTTCCTCAACGCCCGCATCGGGATGTACCCCCGGGGCAACTTCGAGTACGCCAACCTCCAGGCGGCGAAGGTGCAGTTCCCGATCGGGGCGGCCCTCATGCCCAGAGGACCGGGCGGGCGCCGGCAGTACGGGCAGACCACCGCCTACGGCATCGCCGAGGGCTCGAAGGCCAAGGAGGCGTCCTGGGAGTTCCTGAAGTGGCTCGTCGGCGACGCCGGGCAGCAGCACCTGGTGAACACCGAATCGATCACCCCGGCGACGCGCAAGATCTACCAGTCCCCGGACGTCCCGCCGGAGATCTGGAAGGTCTTCACCGACGCCATCAAGGACGCCCGGTACTTCCCGGCGCTGCCCAACTTCCCGGCCGTGATCGAGGCGGTGAACAAGGAGCTGGGCGAGGCCCTGGTGGCCGACACCCGCAGCGTGCGCGACTCGGCCCGCGCCGCCGCCGAGGCGGCGAACCGCCTGATCGCGTCCTGAGCGGCCCCCGGCCGCCCCGATCCCGCCGCCACCGCAGAGGAGGACGAGGAGCATGATCACCGCCCCGGGCGCGCTGAGCGCGGCCCAGTTGCAGCGCTTCGCCGCCGACGGCTACCTGGTGGTAGACGGCGTGCTCGATCCGCCGCGGGACCTCGCCCCCGTGCTCGAGGAGTACGACGACGTGCTCGACCGGATCGCCCGCCGGCTGCGCGCCGCCGGGGAGATCGCCGGCACCTACGACGATCTGCCCTTCAACGCCCGCCTGATCCGGATCATGGAGGAGACGGGGCGGGAGTTCGGGCAGCACTTCGACATCACCATCGGCGGGGACGTCAACGCCCCCGACCCGTACCACGCCGGCCCGGCCGTCTTCCGACTGCTGACCACTCCCCGCCTGCTGGACGTGGTGGAGAGCGTGGTCGGGCCGGAGATCTTCTCCTCGCCGGTGCAGCACACCCGGATGAAGCCGCCGGACGTGCTCGTCCCGGCCACCGCCCGCTCCATCGTCTCCAAGACGCCCTGGCACCAGGACCTCGGCGTGGTCATGCCGGACGCGGACGAGTCGAACATCCTCACCGTCTGGATTCCGGCGAACGAGGCGACGGTGGCCAACGGCTGCCTGCTGGTCGTGCCCCGCAGCCACGACGGCGGGCTGGTCGACCACTGCCCGCGGATGGAGAACGGGCGCAAAGGGCTGGCCATCCCCAACCACCTGATCGATCTGGAGCACGCCGTGCCGGTGCCCATGTCCGCCGGGAGCGTCCTGCTGCTCACCCAGCGCACCATGCACGCCTCCCTGGCCAACACCACGCCGGACGAGGTGCGGATCAGCTTCGACCTGCGCTACCTGCCGGTCGGCCAGCCGGACGGCAGCTCCCAGACCGACCGCGGCTTCGTCGCCCGCAGCGCGGCCCACCCGGCCAGCGCCCTGGACGAGCCGGCGGTGTGGCAGCGCAAGCTGCACGACGCCTGGGCGCGCCAGGTCGCCCGCAGCGGCGCGCCCGCCTCGAACGCGGCCACCAACCGCTGGCGGGCGGACGCCCCGGCCTGCGCCTGAGCGGGAGCGAGGGGAGCGAGGCGGTGAAGCTGGAAGGGCAGGTCGCGCTGATCACCGGCGGGGGCGGGGCGATGGGCGGCGCCCAGGCCCGGCTCTTCGCCCGCGAGGGGGCCGCCGTCTGCGTCGCCGACCTCTACGCGGAGAAAGCGGCGGCCGTCGCCGGGGAGATCACGGCCGCCGGCGGGCGGGCCCTGCCGCTGGCGCTCGACGTGCAGCGCTCCGACCAGTGGGCGACCGCCGTCGCCGCCGCCGAGGCGGCCTTCGGGCCGCTGACGGTGCTCTGCAACAACGCCGGGGCCAACGTGCGCGTCGGCTTCGATCAGCAGACCGAGGCGATGTGGCACACCATCCTGGGCACCATCCTCACCGGCTCCTTCCTGGGCATCAAGGCGGCCGTGCCGTCGATGCGCCGCGCCGGCCACGGGGTGATCGTCAACCTGGGCTCGCTCGCCTCGATCCGCCCGGGCGGCGGCAGCCCCGCCTACGGCGCGGCCAAGATGGGGCTGGTGGGCCTGACGCGCTCCGCCGCCGCCAGCTACGCCCGGGAGGGCATCCGCTGCGTGCTCGTCTCCCCGGGGCACGTGGACACCCCCTTCCTCCGCGCGGACACCCCCTACAGCCCGAACGACGCCTCGACCAGCCTGGACAATCCGGAGAACTACCGCCGGCGCCAGGCGGCGACCCCCCTGGGGCGGCTCTGCACGCCGGAGGACATCGCCCGCACCGTGCTGTTCCTCACCTCCGAGGACGCGGCCATGGTCACCGGCTCCATGGTCACCGTCGACGGCGGCGCCGCGCTCTAGCGGGGTCGGCCGGGGAGAAGGTGATTCATCCGAGGAGCCCGGATCTGCGCGGGGACGACCGGGGGAAGGCGGTGCATCCGAGGAGCGCGGTTCTGCGCGGGTGCGTCCGCTGGGGGCGGCGGCCAGGGGGCCGCGAGGCCGCCCCGTCCACGGCAGAGAAGGGGAGTGCCGGACCACCGCCCGCTGCCGAGCGGCTCCGCCCGCGCCTCACCCACGTCCCGGCGGTCCGAGCGCCCGGGCAGAGCCCCCTGGCCGAGCGTCGCCCACCGGTGGGCGGCCGAGTGCCCGGGCGAGTCCCACGGCCGCACTCCGCCCACCGGTGGGCGGCCGAGCTCACGCCCGTAGGGCCACCGCCCGACGCCGCCCACGTCCCGGCGGTCGATGCGCCCGGGCGAGACCGCGCGGCCGTCCCTCACCCACGCCTTCCTGGCCGTGGACCGGGCGGCCTCGCGGCCCCCTGGCGGCGGCCCCCAGCGGACGCACACGCGCAGAT
>DATLLM010000680.1:0-4596 GCA_035537855.1 Chloroflexota bacterium
CCCCAGGCCCCCGAGGACGGCCCGCCGCCGGCTGCGCTGGGTCGCCGGGCTGGCCGTCCTCGGGGGCCTGGGGGCGGCGCTCGCCGCCACCGTCGGGCAGCCCGAGCCGCCGGCGATCGTGGTGCGCCTGCCCACCCCGACGGCCGCGGCGCCGGTCGCCGCCGCCGCCGCCGCCGCCGCCGCGCCTCCGGCGGTGCCGACCCCGGCGACGGACCCGGTCAACCCGGCGTTCAACGCCGCCCTGTTGGGGGCCGTGCGTCCGGTGTGGGTGGAGGCCCGGGGGCAGCCGAGCCAGGGCGTCTTCGGCGAGCTCTTCGCCGCCACGACGGGGGTGCGCTGGCGCGACGACGGGGCCGGCCGGCAGCGAGCGGTGCAGGTGGAGCTGCTCACCGGCTCCGTGCCGGTGCCGGTGGGGCAGGCGCGGGAGATGGCGGCGCGCTTCCACCCCCGCGACGGCCAGCGGGTTGGGGTGTACGTCGACGCGCAGGGCCAGACGGTCGAGGTGTTCCGCAGCGCGGCCCTGGCCGAGGTCTTCGGCGGGCCGGACGCCCCGGCGGCGAGAGCGGTCTTCGGCGCGGAGCCGCCCGGCACCTACGTGCAGATCGCCGAGCGTGGCGCGCCGCGCACGACGCGCGTCCTGCTCGCCGTCGGGGCCACCCGCTAAGCGCGCCTCACCCGGATGGGGGAGTGCAGTAGGGTGCTCTCTGGGGACGCTGTCCCCAGCCCCCTCTCTTGGGAGCCGTTCTAAGCGCCGGGCGCGGGGGGGGCCTCCGGCGGCAGCGGGGCCAGGACGCGGATCTCCTCCTGGTAGTCCGTCCACCGCCGGCGGGCCTCGGCGAGCAGGTTGCCGCCGGAATAGACGGCGACGAACGTGGACACGTCCCGCAGCAGGCGCACGGCCATCAGGGGGAAGCCCATCAGGATGCGCTGGCCGGCGTCGCGCGGGCCGAGGAGGCCCCGGTCGTAGGCCCACATGGGGATCTGCGTCGCCAGCCGCACGACGACGGCGACGCCGAAGATGGCCAGCCAGCGGGGCAGCGACGCGCCCCCCCCGGCGTTCTCGTCCCAGCCTTCCATCGTTTGGATGCCTCTCCCGGGTCAGACCCTCGGGCGCCTCCCGGGCGCCTCCCGGAGCGGGTCTGGGGACCCTGTCCCCAGAAAGATACCGCCCCGCGGGCCCGACCCGTATGCGGCGCGGGTCGCGGTGGCGTCCGGCGTCCGGCGTCGCCCGGCCGGTCAATCCAGGTTGCGCTGGGCGGGGCGGGTGAACAGGACGGCGAGCATGAACAGGGCGCTGATGGCGCCGCCGGCGGCGACGACGACGGCCGCGCCCCACTGCTCGGCGGCGGCGCCGGCGATGAAGCTGCCGAGCGGGATCATGCCGAAGGTGGTCAGGGTGAGCACGCTGAGCACCCGCCCGCGCATCTCGTCCGGGGCCAGGGTCTGCAAGAACGTCTGATTCAGGCTGGTGAAGATCATGCTGAAGGCGGCGCCGAGGAAGAGCAGGGCGGCCGAGAGCTCCAGCCGGCGGCTGGCGGCGAAGAGGATCAGGGCGACGCCGTAGGCGACGCCGCTGCACAGCTGCAGCAGCCCCCGGTGGTGGATCCGCCCCAGGGAGGCGACGAGCAGGGCCCCGGCGAGGGCCCCGGCGCCGTTGGCGCTCATCAGCAGGCCCAGACCGGTGGCGCCGACGTCGAGCACGGACGCGGCGAAGACCGGCAGGAGCGACTGCTGGGAGGGCCGCAGGAAGAGGGCGGGCACGGCGGCGACCAGCACCAGGGTGCCGAGCACCTGGTGGTGGAAGACGAAGGAGACGCCCTCCCGGGCGCTGCGCCACATGGGCACCTTGACCGCGGGCGCCTTCCAGGGCGGGAGCCGCAGCATGAGCAGGGAGACGATCACGGCGCCGAAGCTCAGCCCGTTGAGCAGGAAGGCCCAGCCGGCGCCGACGGTGGCCACCAGCACCCCGGCGATGGCCGGCCCGACGAGCTGGCTGGTCTGGAACTGGGCGCTGCTGACGGCGATGGCGTTCTGCAGATCCTCCCGGGGGACGAGGTCCGAGATGATCCCCTGGCGGGTGGGGGTGGCGATGGCGTTGACCAGACCGGAGAGGAAGGCGATGACCATCACCTGCTCGACGCGCACCACCCCGGCCAGGGTGAGCCCGGCGAGGAGCAGGGCGAGCGCCATCTGGGCCACCTGGGTGATCAGCATCAGCTTGCGGCGCTCGATGCGGTCGGCGAGGACGCCCCCGACCAGGGCGAGGAAGAGGGAGGGGAGCCCCTGCAGGAAGTTGACCGTGCCCAGCAGCAGGGCGGAGCCGGTCAGCTGGTAGACGAGCCAGCTCTGGGCCAGGGTCTGCATCCAGGTGCCGGTGTTGGAGAGCAACGACCCGGTCCAGTAGACGCGGAAGTTGGGGTGGCGGTGCAGCGCGCCGAACGTGTCGAGGCGCCGCCGGGGCGGGGCCGCCGCGTGCGCGTCTGCGTCCGCTGTCCCCGCCGCCGCCTGCGTCTCCACCGTGGCGCGGTTCATTCCGGCCCAGTATTCCCGATCCGCCGCCGGTGCGCCGGTGGTCGAGCGCCCCGGCCATGGGGTACACCTGGAGGGATGCCATCCGAGGCCACCACGGGGAAGGCGGGCGCGGCGCCGCGCCCGCCGCGGCTCCCCAGGCGCCTGGACGGGCCCGGCCCTCCCGGCGGGCGCCTGGTGGACGGGGCGACCTACGACGCCTGCGCCCTCGCCCAGCTGGACTGCTCGGGACAGGTGGCCGCCGAGGTCACCCTCTCCGGAGCGACGCTGAGCGCGGTCGATCTGGGCGGCACCGACCTGCCCGACCTGCGCCTGCTCGACGTCGCCTGCGGCGGCTGCGACCTGGCCAACGCCGGCTGGCGCAAGGCGCGCTGGGAGCGGGTGGCCTGCGACGCCTGCCGGGCGGTGGGCCTGCAGGCGAACGAGGCCGTCCTGCGCGACGTGCGCTTCCGGGACTGCGATCTGCGCCTGGCGCAGTTCCGCTACGCCCGCTTCCGGGCGGTGCGCTTCGAGGGCTGCAGCCTGCGGGAGGCGGACTTCCGGGGGGCCGACCTGAGCGGGGTGGTCTTCGCCCGCTGCGATCTGCGCGAGGCGGACCTCACGGATGCCACGCTGGCCGGCGCCGACCTGCGCGGCTCGCAGGTGGAGGGCCTGCGACTGGGCCCCGGCGGGGCCGGCGGCCTGATCGTCGATCCGGTGCAGCTGTTCGAGGTGGTGAAGTTCCTGGGGATCACCGTCCTGCCCGGCGACGCCGGGGAGCCGCCGCCGCCGGCGGCGGCGGCTGGCCCGGGCCCGGCGCCGGCGGACCGGAGGGGCGGCCGCTAGCTGTCGTCTCTCACGAGGTCAGGCCGGCGGGTCGACGAAGACGGTGGCCCAGTCCGTCTTGATGCTGATCACCGTCCAGCCCTGCGCGCCGGCCCGCTCGAGGGCCGCCTCGGCGCCGGCGGTGTAGGCGAACTCCCGCTCGGCGTCGTCGTGCAGCAGGAGCAGGCGGAGGGCCGGCCGGGTCGGCGCCGCCGGCGCGCCGGCGGTCTCCGCCCCGCCGGGAGCGGCCGGCGACCGGGAGAAGCGCAGCATGGGGACGTCCCCGTTGGAGTTGCCGCCGGCGACCACCGGTCGCCGGCCGAGGCGGCTCCAGATGCGCACCGGCTTGGTCGGGCCGTCGTCGAAGAACTCCATCCGGCCCTTGTAGAGCACGTCCGTCCCGGCGTCGTTCTCCTGATACTCCAGGGCGAGGCTGCTGCCGATGACCCGCTCCGGGGGGATCCCGTAGAGGTCGCCGGCCACCGCGCGCATGAAGTCCCGGTCGCCGCCTGAGGCGATGTAGGTGGCGAAGCCGCCGGCTTCGAGGTAGCGCAGCAGCTCGATCATCGGCTTGTAGGCGCAGGCCAGGTAGGGGCGCTTCAGGGTGGGGTGGGTGGCGGCGGCGAAGAACGCGCGCACGTCGGCGTCGAAGTCCCCGACGCTCAGGCCGGCGAAGGCCTGGGGCACGGCCTCCACGAGCAGGTGCAGGTCGCCGTCGTCCCCCTGGTAGTGCTTCACCATGGCGGCGCCGAGCCAGTGCAGGTCGTGCTCGTAGGCGGCTTTCCAGGGCTGGCGCTCGCGCAGGGCGGGGTCGGCGGCGGCCATGCTGGCCATGCGCCGCAGGGTGTAGTCCAGCTGAATGGGCAGGGGCTTCTCGCACCACAGGGTGCCGTCGTTGTCGAAGACGGCTACCCGCTCCGCGGGCAGCACGAAGCCCGGCCCGCCGGCGGTGGTGGCGGCCGCGACGAAGGCGACGATGGCCTGGCGCGTCGCGGTGTCGTTCCAGGAGGGCAGCAGGTCGTTCGGGCTGGTCGGCGGAGACATCGGTGGGCGCTCCTCTTCGCTCGAAGGGTGACGGATTTCCGGGCGGTCGCGACGCCGTCCAGTCTGGACGGCGCTTCGCTCACCCCCTGCTCAGGCCGCGGCGCCGCGGCCCTCCGTCCCTGCGCCGCCGGCGCCGCTCAGGGGATTGACGTCCTGTCGATGGCCGTGCACACTGGAGCGGCCGTCGGGAACGGCGGTGGGCGGTGGGCGGTTGACGGT
>DATLLM010000681.1:0-3912 GCA_035537855.1 Chloroflexota bacterium
CCCGACGACCCGCTGGAGGCGGTGATCACGCTGGGGGAGGCCGCGCGGCGCTGCGGGCTGGCGGCGCACACCCTCACCCTGCAGGCGGAGCGCGGCCGGCTGCGGGCGCGCAAGATGGGCCACACCTGGATCACCACCCCCTACTGGCTCGAGGCCTACCTCGCGGCGCACGCCCGGCGGAAGCCGGGCGCGGACGGCGCCGCGGACGGCGCCGGCGGCGGCTGATCCGGCGGACGCGAGCGGACCGGAACCGACGCCCGTGGACCCCGTCTCCTTCTTCCTCAACCTCGCCCTGGCGGTGCTCGCCGCCCTCGCCGGGGGGGCCATCGCGCAGCGTCTGGGGCAGCCGGTCATCCTGGGCTACCTCCTGGCCGGGGTGGCCCTCGGCCCCTTCACGCCCGGACCGCGGATCGACCCCCACGCCGTCGAGGCCCTGGCCGAGATCGGCGTCGCCTTCCTGATGTTCGCCGTCGGCGCCGAGCTGTCCCTGGCCGAGCTGCGCCGCCTGGGTCGGGTCGCCGGCGTCGGCGGGGTGCTGCAGATCCTGGGCACGATGGCCCTCGGCCCCCTGCTCGCCCCCCTGCTCGGCCTCTCCTTCGGCGCCGGACTCTTCCTCGGGGCGCTGCTCGCCCTGTCCAGCACCGTCGTCGCGGTCAAGGTGCTCGACGCCCGCGGCGAGCTCGCCGCCCTGCACGGCCGGGTGGCCCTGGGGCTGCTCGTCGCCCAGGACCTGGCGGTGGTGCCGATGGCCATCGCCCTGCCGGTGCTGGCCGCGCCCGGTGGGCTGCTGGCCGGGGCCGGGACCGGGACCGGCGGGGCGGACGCCCTCGGGCCGCTCGGCGCCGTCGGGCTGGCGGTGCTCAAGGCCGGCGCCGTGCTGGCCGGGGCGTACCTGGTGGGGACGCGCGCCGTGCCCTGGGTGCTGGGGCGGGTGGCCGGGACGCGGACGCGGGAGCTGTTCCTGCTGGCGGTGGTCGGGCTGGCCCTGGGCACCGCCCTGCTGACCCAGGCGGCCGGGCTCTCCCTCGCCTTCGGCGCGTTCCTGGCCGGGTTGGTGGTCGGCGAGTCCGAGTTCCGCGCCCAGGTGGTGACCGAGGTGCTGCCCCTGCGCGACCTCTTCGCCTCCCTCTTCTTCGTCTCCGTCGGGCTGCTGATCGACCCCCTGGCCCTGCTGGCCAACGCCCCCCAGGTGGCCCTGCTCACGGCCGCCGTCGTGGTGGGCAAGACGGCCATCGTGGTCGCGGTCGTGCTCGCCCTGGGGATGCCCGGGCCGGTGGCGCTGCTCGCCGGGCTGGCCCTGGCCCAGGTGGGGGAGTTCTCTTTCGTGCTCGCCCGGCTGGGGGTGGACAGCGGGGCGATCCCCCCCGCGCTCTTCGACCTGACCCTGGCCACGTCCCTGACCACCATCCTGCTCACCCCCCTGCTGCTCTCCGGCGCCCCCCGGCTGCTGCGCGGCCTGCAGGCCGTCCCCGTGACCGGCCGCTGGTTCCGCCCCCCGCTCGAGCCGCTCGCGGCCGGCGAGCCGGCCGCCGCCGAGGGCGGCGCCCTCACCCGCGGCCACGCCGTGATCTGCGGCTTCGGGCGGGTGGCCCGCGAGCTGACCGAGGTGCTCTCCCGGCGCGGGCTGCGCTTCGTGGTCGTGGAGTACAACCCGCTGGTCGTGCGCCGGCTGCGCGCCGCCGGCGTGCCGGTGATCTACGGCGACGCCTCGCGGCTGGCGGTGCTGGAGCACGCCCACCTGGAGGGGGCCCGCCTGCTGGCCGTGCTGATGCCCGACGCCACCGCCACCGAGGCGGCGACGCAGCACGCCCGGCGGCTCAACCCCCGGCTGGACATCGTCGCCCGGGCCCGGGACGGCCGGGACGTGGAGCGCCTGCACCGGGCCGGGGCGTCGGAGGTGGTGCAGCCGGAGTTCGAGGCCAGCGTTGAGGTGATCCGCCACGCCCTGCACCGCTACGGGGTGACCAGCCAGGAGCTGGCGCAGCTGGCCTCGGCCCGGCGGCAGGCGTTCTACCGCCGCGCCGCCGCCCCGGAGGAGGGCCCCTGAGGCGGACCCGAGGCGGACCCGAGGCGGACCCGAGGCGGACCCGGGCCGCCGCCGGCGGGGCCCGAACGGCGCGGCCGGCGGCGGGGGGCCGCCGGCGGGTAGAATCGGTCTTGCCCCTCTGGGCGGTCTCCTCTATACTCTGTTGTTGGTACGCCGACGTAGCTCAATTGGTAGAGCAGCGGTTTTGTAAACCGCTGGTTATGGGTTCAAGTCCCTTCGTCGGCTCCGGCTTGGGCCTGGCCAGGACCTGAGGACGAGCGGGTGCGCCCTCCCTGCGACAGGAGGGCGGACCCGAAGGGGGAACCGGGCGGCGGAGACGCCGTGCCGGGCTCCCGTTCTCGGCGAGCAGTCGGCGGCATCCAGACCGGCAGTCGCGTGCCCACTTAGCTCAGTAGGTAGAGCACAGTCTTGGTAAGACTGAGGTCTCCGGTTCGATCCCGGAAGTGGGCTCCGTCGCTCGCGTGAGCGAGCCACCGAACTGCCGGACCGGTCGCCGGCGGCCGCCCCTCCCCTCCTTTCCTGTGCCCCCAGGCCAGAGCCACACAATCGCGAGCGGGTTGGTACCTCGCTAAGGAGCAGAATAGGACCATGGCGAAGCAGCGATTCGAGCGGACGAAGCCGCACGTGAACGTGGGGACGATCGGGCACGTGGACCACGGGAAGACGACGCTGACGGCGGCGATCACGAAGGTGCTGGGGCTGCAGGGGCGGGCGAAGTACACGTCGTTCGCGGAGATCGACAAGGCGCCGGAGGAGCGGGAGCGGGGGATCACGATCGCGATCGCGCACGTGGAGTACCAGACGGAGGCGCGGCACTACGCGCACGTGGACTGCCCGGGGCACGCGGACTACATCAAGAACATGATCACCGGGGCGGCCCAGATGGACGGGGCGATCCTGGTGGTGTCGGCGCCGGACGGGCCGATGCCGCAGACGCGGGAGCACATCCTGCTGGCGCGGCAGGTGGAGGTGCCCAGCATGGTGGTGTTCCTGAACAAGACGGACATGCTGGACGACGAGGAGCTGCTGGAGCTGGTGGAGCTGGAGGTGCGGGAGCTCCTGTCGAAGTACAACTTCCCGGGGGACGACACGCCGGTGATCCGGGGGTCGGCGCTCAAGGCGCTGGAGAGCGGGTCGGAGGACCCCACGGCGCCGGAGTACGCCTGCATCCTGGACCTGATGAAGGCGGTGGACGAGTACATCCCCACCCCGGAGCGGGCGGTGGACCGGCCGTTCCTGATGCCGATCGAGGACGTGTTCACGATCACGGGTCGGGGCACGGTGGTCACGGGTCGGGTGGAGCGGGGGATCGTCCACACGGGTGACGAGGTCGAGATCGTGGGGATCAAGCCCACGACCAAGACCACGTGCACGGGTGTGGAGATGTTCCGCAAGCTCCTCGACCAGGGTCAGGCCGGCGACAACATCGGCGCCCTGCTCCGGGGGACGAAGAAGGAGGACGTCGAGCGCGGCCAGGTGCTCTGCAAGCCCGGCTCGATCACCCCCCACACGAGGTTCGAGGGGCAGGTCTACATCCTCACCAAGGAGGAGGGCGGCCGGCACAAGCCCTTCTTCAACAACTACCGGCCGCAGTTCTACTTCCGGACCACCGACGTCACCGGCTCGATCACCCTCGAGGAGGGGGTCGAGATGGTGATGCCGGGCGACAACACGGTGATGACCGTCGAGCTCCAGAAGCCGATCGCCATGGACGACGGCCTGCGCTTCGCCATCCGCGAGGGCGGTCGCACCGTCGGCGCCGGCCGCGTCATCAAGATCATCAAGTGAGGAACTGAGCCATGGCAAAGAGCGAGAAGCGGGTGAAGGTCACCCTCGAGTGCCAGGTCTGCCACCACCGCAACTAC
>DATLLM010000682.1:0-2900 GCA_035537855.1 Chloroflexota bacterium
CCAGGCCTGGGCGGCGTAGATCCCCTCGTCGTCGAATCGGGCGTAGGCCGGGAAGTTGAACATGTTCAGGCCGTGCGCCACGAGGGCGACGGCGCAGAGGGCGACGACGAGCGCCGTCTCGCCGGGCACGGCCAGGGCCAGGCGGGGTAGGCGCAGCGGCGCCGGGCGCCGCGCGCCGGCCAGGCTAGCCACGGCCCGTCGCCCCCGGCGCGTCGCTCAGGGCCACCGGCCGCAGCGCCGGCTGGCGGTGGGCCCCGACGTGGGCCGTCTTCTCCCAGCTGTTCTCCCCCCGCGCCTGGCGCCAGACCGCCCGCAGGGCGGCGAAGGCCAGCAGCCACTGGTAGGGCAGATAGGTCAGGGTCAGCCTGACCGGGCTGAGCAGGGACGGACGCAGGTGGTGCACGGCGGTGAACTCGTACAGCCCCACCAGCGAGATGCAGAACTGCACCAGCAGCATGTACAGGGGCAGGCTGCTCAGCATCGCCACCGCCACCGGCATCTTGGCGAAGAGCATCATCCACAGACTCAGCGGAACGTAGAGCAACATGATCGCCTGGGCCACCGGGAAGGCCATGGTGTAGAGGGCCAGCAGGCGCTGCGACCAGGTGGGCAGACCGCGCCAGTCCCCTTTGAGCAGGACCTGCAAGAAGCCCTGGTTCCAGCGCGTGCGCTGCTTGACGAACTGCCCCACCGTCGGGGGCGTCTCCTCCCGGGTGACGTAGGCGTCCTCGTAGATGACGCGGGTGGGCACGCCCGCCACCGAGAGGCGGATCCCCAGATCGGCGTCCTCCGTCAGGCACCGCTCGTCCCAGCCCCCGGCGGCCTCCAGCAGGTCCCGGCGCACGAAGACGGTGTTGCCCCCCAGCGGCACCATCCCCACCCCGGCGTGGTAGTGCATGCGGCTCTTGAACCAGAAGAAGTACTCCAGCACGTTGAGGGCGGAGAACCAGCGGTCGGCGTAATTCATCAGCTGCACGCCGCACTGCACCAGCGGCGCCCCCTCGGCGGTCACGACCGTGTTGACCACGTTGAGGATGTCCGGATGGGGCTCGTCTTCGGCGTCGAAGATGGTCACCACGTCACCGGTCGCCGCCCGCAGGCCCACGTTCAGCCCGTGGGGCTTGTTGATCGGCGGATCGGCGAAGGTCAGCAGGCGCACGCGGTCGATCCCGTCCCGGCGCAGGTCGGCCAGCGCGGCCTCGACGGCGGCGATGGTGCCGCCGTCGCCGGCCTCGACCACCACCAGCAGCTGCACCAGCTCGGCCGGGTAGTTGAGGCCCACCACCCGGCGGATGGTGTCTCCGATCACCGCCTCCTCGTGGCGCGCCGGGAGCAGCACGGTGAAGGTCTGCCGCGGGGGCAGGAAGCGCTCCGGCGCCCGGCCCCGGACGTACCGCTCGGCGTCCTCCCAGGCGTAGAGCATCAGCCCGGCGGCGTAGGCGGACTGCGCCGAGAGGGCGAGCGAGCCTCCGACCAGCAGGACGTCGACCAGACTCACGCGGCGACCCTGTGTTCGCGCCGTACCGGTGGCGCCGCCGGCGCCGGGGCCCGGCGCGCGAGCGCCCGGCGCGGCTCCAGCAGCCCGCCCAGGCGCAGGCGCAGCACCATCCAGGCCGCTTCCAGGGCGATCCGTCCGGACATCTTGGAGCGCCCCCGGGTGCGGTCGGGGAAGACGATCGGCACCTCGGCGAAGCGCAACCCCGCCCGGGCGCAGGCGTGGTTGACCTCCACCTGGAAGGCGTAGCCGTTGGCCTTGAGGGCGTCCAGATCGAGCGCCTCGAGCGCCTCGCGCCGGAAGCACTTGAAGCCGCTGGTGCAGTCCCGCAGCGGCAGACCGAGCAGCAGCCGGGCGTACAGGCTGCCCCCCTTGCTGATGGCGTGGCGCAGGAGCGACCAGCCCACGATCCGGCCGCCGGGCACGTTGCGCGACCCGACGACCACGTCCGCCGCCCCGGCGGCGGCGAGCAGCCGCGGCAGGTCGACCGGCCGGTGGGAGAAATCGGCGTCCATCTCCACCACCCGGTCGTAGCCCCTCGCCAGGGCGTAGCGGAAGCCGGCGACGTAGGCCGTGCCCAGCCCCTGCTTCCCGCTCCGGTGGAGGACGCGCACCCGCCCCGTCTCCCGGGCCAGGGCGTCGGCGAGGGACCCCGTCCCGTCCGGCGAAGCGTCGTCTACCACCAGGACGTCGGCCTCGGGGGCGACGGCGAGCACGGCGCGCAGCAGCGGCGTCAGGTTCTCGCCCTCGTTGTAGGTCGGGACGACGACCAGCGATCGCACGGGATTCGCCTCCGGCGGCTCTGAGTCGGCTACCGTCCCCGCCCGCCGGCCGGCGGGCGGGGACGCACGGCGCCCCTTCTAACGCCGCGACCGGCGCAGAGTTAGGCCGCCGCCCGGCGAGCAGTCGGAACCCCGCGGCCGCGCCCCCGGCGTCCGGCTAGGCGAGGTGCAGGGGCTTGAGGCGGGCCAGCGCCGCCCGGAACTCGGCCTCCAGGGACGCCCGGCGCTCGGGGGGGAGGAAGCTGTGGCGCACCCCGCCGGTGAGGATCTCGTCGACGGCGGCCGCGTCCGCGGCCGTGAAGCCGAAGGCGGTCTCCAGGGTGTCGACCTCGGCCTGGAGGGTGGTGTTGAACAGGGGGGGATCGTCCGAGTTGACCGTCAGGCGCACCCCGGCGTCGTGCAGCCGGCGCAGGGGGTGGTCGGCCAGGCTGGGGTAGACGCCCAGGCGGATGTTGCTCGTGGGGCAGACCTCGAGGGGCACCCCCGTCGCCGCCAGGTGGGCCACCAGCGCGGGGTCCTCCCAGGAGCGGACGCCGTGGCCGATGCGCTCCGCGCCCAGGACGCGCAGGGCGCCCCAGACGCTCTCCGGGCCGGCGATCTCGCCGGCGTGGGGGGCGCTGTGC
>DATLLM010000683.1:0-4749 GCA_035537855.1 Chloroflexota bacterium
GGGTGACCGGGGCCATCCCCCTGGCCTGCGACTGGAGGGCGCCGAGGAGGATCTCCAGCGCCCGCCGCCCGGCCCGGGCGGGGGAGGTGCCGGCCTCGCTGCCCGGCTGCGCCGGCCCCCCGCGGACGAGCCCGGCGAGCTGGTCGACGGCGGGGACGAGGCGCGCCCCCAGGTCGCCCGAGGGCAGCCCCTGGGGCCACGGCACCGCCTGCGGCTGCGGGCTCCCCTCCTCCTGCTCGGAGCGCCAGTAGCGCGTCTCCCGGTCGCCGACGTTGATCCGCCCGTGGGTGCCCAGCAGGTCGAGCTCGACCCCGTTCGCCGGCGTCCCCTTGGAGGCCATCACCAGGGCCCGCACGCCGTTGGCGAACTCCACGATCAGGGTGGCGCCGGGATCGAGCGCCGGGTCCTTGCCCCCTTCGCCCTTGTAGGTCACGCCGTAGTCCTCGAAGCCGCGGTCGAGCGCGGCGATCACCCACAGCGGGTCGGCCCCGGCGTAGAAGCAGACCGAGCCGATCAGGTGGGTGGTGTTGCGGAAGAGCATCGCCCGCTTGCCGCCCAGGTAGGCCACGATCCGGGTCAGGGACCCGATGGCCCCCTCCTGCACGGCGTCGAAGACGCTGGTGTAGGCGGGATCGAAGCAGCGCGTGTGGTCGACCAGCAGGTGGGTGCCGTTGCCCTCCACCGTCGCGATCATGCGGTCGGCGTCGGCGAGCGACCCGGCCAGGGGCTTCTCCACCAGGATGCCCTTGATCCCGGCGTTCGAGGCGTCGATCACCGGAGCGGCGTGGTGGTCGTCCGGGGTGACCACGCTGATCAGCTGCAGCCCCTCCTGGGCCAGCATCTGGCGGTAGTCGGTGTACTCCTTCACCGACCCCTTCTCCAGCTTGCTGCGCTCGTAGAAGCGCCCGAACGAGGCCGGGTTCAGGTCGCAGACGGACACCAGATCGATCTCCGGGTGCTGGCTGTACGCGTAGGCGTGAGAGGCGCCGACCCCGCAGCCGATCACCCCCGCCCGCAATCGCTCACTCATCGCGCCCATGGTGCCATGAAAGCCGGTTTCATGTACACCCGCGTCGTGTACACTCCGGCGCGCTCCCGACCGGAGTCCGGGGAGGCGTCGCCAGCGATGGAGGGCGCCGGAGTCCGCTCCAGAGCGGGCCGGGAGCGGGAGGCGGAAGGCGCGGAATGGTGCGAGACGCGGCGGGGGGCGCCGGCCTGAGGGCGGCCATGGTGGGACTGAGTCACGGGCACAGCGGGACGCTCAACCCGGCCGCGCCCGGCGGGCTGCTCGGCACGCTGCGCCAGCTCCCCGGCGTGCAGCTGGTGGCCATCTGCGAGCCGGAGGACGAGGCCGTCTTCGCCCGGGAGCGCGCGTTCGCCCCTGACCTGGCGGCCTACCGGGACGTCGACGCCCTCCTGTCCGGGACGGAGCCCGACCTGGCCATCGTCGCCCTGCCCGCCGTGGCCGTCCCGGCGGCGGCGACCCGCCTGCTGGGCGCCGGCACGCACTGCCTGATCGAGAAGACGGTGGCCCGCACGGCGGCCGAGTTCGAGCCGGTGGTGGCTGCGGCGGCCGCCAGCGGGGCCCACCTGCAGATCCACTTCCCCTGGCGCTTCCACCCGGCCGTGCGCCAGATGCGCTCCCTGCTGGACGAGGGGCTGCTCGGCCGCCCAACGGCCCTCGCGGCGCAGATGGTGACCAGCCAGGCCGGCACCCTGCCCGGCCAGCGCGATCCCGCCCGCAGCCCCTACCGCAAGGAGACCGAAGGCGGGGGGATGCTGCACTACCTCGGCGGCCACTTCCTCGAGGTGATCGCCTACCTGATGGGGGAGGTCGAGGCGGTCAGCGCCGTCTGCGCCGGGCCGGTCGGCAACCTGGAGGACGACCCGGTCATGGACGACGTCTCCTCCGTCTCGATGCGCTTCGCCGGCGGGGCGGTGGGGACGTTCCACACCGGCTACCTGCAAGCCGTTCCCGGCCCGAACCGGGATTTCGTCCAGCTGTGGGGCACAGACGGCTCGGCCTACTGGCCGGGGCTCGCCGGGCAGCTCGCCGCCAGCAGCCGCGCTGCCGCCTGGGCGGGCGCCCCGAACCGCAGCTTCGACTTCGAGCTCAAGGAGCGCCGCGGGGTCTACGGGGCGAAGGAGTGGGTCTTCGGGGTCGCCCGGGACTTCGTCGCCGGGATTCGCGAGGGGCGCCGGCCGGAGGTGGACGGCGCGGCCGCCCTGACCGTGCTGCGCCTGACGGACGCCGCCTACGAGGCCTCCCGCACCGGGCGCTGGGTGACGCCGCGCTAGCCGGTCGACCCGGGGTGCTCGGCCTCGCCGCGGGCCAGGGCGGTCTCGATGGCCTCAACCAGGGCCCGGGCGGACTGGGGGCTGAGCTCGACGGCGACCCGCGCGCTCGCCCCGGCGGACTCGTCGAGGAAGTCGACGATCAGGGAGTGCTCGAGGGGCAGGCTGGTCGGGTGGTCGAAGTAGACGTTCGCCGTGGTCAGGGCGATCCACTCCGGGAAGCCCTTCCCGTGGCCCTCGACCGCGATCTTCTCGGTGACAAAGGTGCACATCCTGAGGCGCTCCTGGACGATCTGGGACGGGCGAGGGCGCGAGCGTCGACTCAGGCGGCGGGCGGTCCGCCGAGGTAGCGGGCGTAGAAGTCCAGCACCTTCCCCCAGCCGTCAGACGCCTGCTGGGGACGGTAGTTCGGCCGGTCGGTGGCGAAGAAGCCGTGCCCGGCGCCGTCGTAGCGGTGGAACTCGTAGGTCTTGCCCAGGCGCTTCAGCTCGGCCTCGATCGTGTTCACCTGCTCCGGGTCGGGGTTGGCGTCCTCGTTGCCGAAGATGCCCAGCAGGGGGCAGGCCAGGTCGGCGGTCAGGTCGAAAGGGGCCCGCGGCTGGCGCTCGCTCAGACTCTCCGGGGGGGCCACCACCCGGCCCCCCCAGCAATCAACGGCGGCGTCGATGCCGGGCACCGAGCAGGCGGCGAGGTAGACCTGCCGCCCGCCCGAGCAGAAGCCGATGATGCCCACCTTGCCGCTGGCGTAGGGCTGCTGGCGCAGGTAGCGGATGGCCCCGGCGACGTCGCCCATCACCTGGGCGTCCGGCACGCCACCGGCGGCCCGGGCGGCGGCGGCGACGTCGTCCGGGCGGCCGGGGCCGTGCCGCGAGAAGAGGTGCGGGCAGACCGCAGCGTACCCGTGGTGGGCCAGCTTGCGGGTGACCTCCTTGCTCCACTCGTCCCAGCCGGGCATGTGGTGCAGCACCACCACCCCGGGGATACCGACCGCACCCAGGGGGCGGGCGGCGTAGGCCTCGATCGGGTCGCCGTTGTTGCCCAGGACGGTCGCCGTCTCGGCGATCTGGCCCTCGTACACGGTCTGCTCTCCTCCGTCACAGGCGAGGCTGGTCCAACACCTGCTGGATCTCGGTCGTCATCTGCTTGATGATCGCCGGCGTCGGCTCCTGCTTCAGGTCCATGAAGTCGTTCAGGTACTTGTCCAGGATGACCTGATACCCGTTGTCGCCCAGGAGCCGGAGGTTGGCCGGGTAGACGTAGGTGTCCGGCTGCTCGAAGTTGTCGCAGTTCGCCTTCATCGCGCTCTTGGGGTAGCGCGCGTCGTTGAGCAGCTCGTCCGAGCAGTACACGTCCTTGCGGTAGCCGGGGGTGAGCGACCCGACCGGCTGCAGGGCGATGTTCGTACCGCTCTGCTTGGTCACCAGCCACTTCAGCAGCTCCCACGAGCCGTCGGGGCTCGGCGTGCTCGTCCACATCTGCTGCATGTCGATGGACAGGAAGCCGCCGCGCTTTCCGGTCGCGCTCTTGGGGACGATGTCGAAGGTCCACTCGAACGCGCCCTTGGCGTTGTTGGCCACGGTCGCCCGCTGGCCGGCCAGGTGACCGAAGACGAACGCGCTCTTGCCCTGCCCGAACTCGGCCGGCCCCCAGGCGCGCGGCCCGAAGAGGCCGTTCTTGGTGTTGTCGTAGAACCACTTGATCGCCTGCTGGCAGGGCGCCGTATCGAGGGTGCACTTCTTGCCCGCTCCGGCCGGCACCTCGAAGAACTCCCCGCCGAAGCGGCGCACCTCGGCGGTGATGCGCTCGAAGCCGTTGATCCCCTGGTAGACGATGGGGAAGAACTCGCTGTTCCCCGGCTGGACCAGCTTCCGGGCGTTGTTGATCAGGTCGTCGATCGTCCAGTTCGGCGTCGGCTCGGGGATGCCGGCCTTGCTCAGCATCTCCTTGTTCCAGTACAGGAAGAGCCACGAGACCTGGCCGCGGACCGGTATCCCGTAGAGCTTGCCGTCGACGATCTTCATCACGTCCTGGGCCCGCGGCGTCCAGGCGTTCAGGTTGAAGCTCTTGTCCCGGTTGAGGAAGCTGTCCAGCTGCTTGGCCACGCCCTTGATCGCGTAGGTCTGGTGCCGCAGGTTGGACGTGTGCGCGTAGTACAGGTCGGCGCCGGTGCCGGCCGCGAACTCGGCGTCCTGCTTCTGGTAGTTGTCCCCGGTGTTCTGCTCGTGCACCGCCTTGTACTTGCCCGCGTACTGCTGGTTGAAGGCGGCGACGTTCTTGTCGTACCCCTCCCCGTCCGACGTCCCCTGGCCGTGGACGCGCAGCTCCGCCACCGGACCGCCCTGGCTCCGCGCCGCCTCGCCGCCGGAGGGCGTCGCCGCCGCGCCGCAGGCCGCCAGCAGCGGCAGGGCCGAGCCGGCCCCGAGCAGCGCTCCGGCGCGCCGCACGAGATCCCGC
>DATLLM010000684.1:0-3912 GCA_035537855.1 Chloroflexota bacterium
ATCTGCGCGCACCAGGACAGCGATAACGTCACGGTGTTCCGGATCAACCCGGCGACCGGCATGATCACGCCAACCGGGCAGGACCTGCGCGGGATCGCGGAGCCCCTGTGCATCCAGTTCGCCCCGCGCGTCGCCGGCTGACCGGCGACCGGCGACCGGCGACAGGCAGGGGGCACCTCCGCTGGCGAGGCCCGCCCCCGCCGGTGCACGCGCGATTGGCCGGTCGAGCGGGGCGCAGGCGACGGCGACGGGCGCGACTAGCCGGCGCCCGGCGGCCCCGACAGCGCGTAGATCCACGTGTCGCCGAGAAGGTCGAGGCGTCCGCGCCAGCCGCCGAAGAGGACCAGCCGGCGGGTGAGCGGGTCCAGGGCCGCGGCGGCGTGGTGCCGGGCGGCGGCGGCCGGCGCGGTGTCCAGGCGGGCGAGCAGCGGCCCCGGGGTGGCGCCCAGGCGCAGCGCCTCCACGTCCGGCACGGCCACCGCGTCGGCGTCGTCCCCGCCCAGCAGCAAGAGGTCGGCGCAGGCGGTGTCCACCGCGCGGGCGTGGTGCGTCCAGGCGGCCGGCCGGGCGGCGGCGGGGAGCGACCGCCACTCCTGTCGGGCGAGGTCGTAGCGCCAGTAGCCGGGCGTCACCCCGGCGGCGTCGTGGCCCCCCACCAGGTACAGGAAGCCGTCGTGGTGGGCGAGGGCGGCGTTGGTCGTCGGCGGGGGGGCGGTGCCCCCGACCGGGAGCGGCCGCCAGGCCTCGGCCGCCAGGTCCAGCTCCCAGAGGTCCCCCAGGGCGGTGTCTGGACGGTACTGGGGCCCGGCGAAGCCCCCGTAGATCCAGACCCGGTCGGCCCCGTCGGTGGCCGCGGCGGCGTCGTAGCGCGCGGCCGGGCCGGTGGCCGGCAGGCGCCGCCAGCGGCCCGACTCCAGGTCGAGCGCCCACACCGCGTCCGTCGCCGGGGCGGCGTTGCCGAAGAGGAGCAGCATCCGGTCGCGCGCGGCGTCGTGCAGGGCCGCCGCCGCCCACGTCGGCGCCGGCCGGTCGCCTTCGACGGCGACCTCTCGCCAGCGCTCATCCAGCAAGGAGAAGGCCCACAGGTCGTCGAGGGCGGTGGCGTCCGCGCCCACCCCACCGTGGACGAGGGCCTCGCCCCGCAGGGGGTCGAATGCGGCCACGTGGAGGGCCCGCGCCGGTGGCCCGGGACCGTCTGCCCGGCGCCATCCGCCCGGCCCGACCGCCGCCGAGCAGGGAGCGCCGTACGCCACCTCCGCCGCCTCGGCGGGCGCCGCCTGAGCCGGGGGCGCCGCCTGAGCCGGGGGCGCAGCGGGTACGGTCGAGCGCGCCTCGGGCGGCGCCGCCGGCGCCGCCCGCCGGGCCCCGGCGGCGCCGGTCGCCAGGGCCAGCGCCGTCGCCAGGGCCAGCGCGGCCACTGCCAGGAACGCCCGGCCGCGCCCGCCGGCGGGGCGTCCCGCGGGGCGCGACCGGCCCCCGGGGCCACGCACGGTCAGACGGCCACCAGCTGGACGATGGGGGCGACGGCCGGGACACCGGCCGCGTTGAGGACGAAGAGCAGGTAGTGGCCGGGCGGGGCGAGGTTCGGGCTGTCCGGGGCGGTGACCTGCAGCTCCTCGGGCCCGGCCGCGAAGAAGGCCAGGGGTACGTGGCGCTGCTCGGTGTTGAAGGCGTGGGTGACCGACGAGAGGCGGATGAAGTTGACGGCCAGCACATCCTCGGCGCCGGCCATGGGCAGGGGGAAGCCCTGTCCGTAGGCCACGCTCTGGGGCGCCGCGAACAGCACCGGACGCTCGCCGGCGTTGAGGTAGTCCGGGCTGTACAGCTCCATCCGCGTCTCGCCGTCCGTCCCGGCCACCCAGACCCGCCCGTCCGGCAGCAGCAGGGCGGTGGAGTGGTACAGCCGGGGCACCGCCATCGGGGGCTCCTGCGACCACGTCTCGGTCTCCGGGTCGAAGAGCTCCGGCTCCATCACCGGGTCGGCGTTGTAGAAGCGCCCGCCACCGACGACGAAGAGCTTGCTGTTGGGCAGCAGGGCGGAGTTGGGGAACCAGCGCGGGTGGTGCATGGGCGCCACGCCGCGCCAGCCGCCGTCCGGGGCGTTGAAGTCGAAGATCTGGGCCGCGTCCGTGCCGGCGGGGTTGCCCCCGCCGGCGTTCAGGATGCGGGCCCCCCAGGCCGGGGGCAGCAGCACCGCCAGGTCGTCCGGGCGCGGCCCGGCGCTCCCCGGCGGGTGGTGGTGGGGGCCGACGACGACGCCGGGTTCGCCGGGTTCGCCGGGTTCGCCGGGCTCGTCGTGCCCCTCGTGCCCCTCGTGCCGGGGCTCGGGCGCCGCGTCCGAGCCGGCCTCGTCGAGGCCGGAGCCGCCGCCGATCAGGGGCGGCCACACCTCCCGCCAGGTATTCGACTCCAGGTTGAGGATGGCCGTGGCCGCGCCCTGGCCGGCGAACGCGACCTCGCCGCTGGGCAGAACGTGGAGCCGGGGGTAGAGGGGCAGCTGGCGGTCGGCGGTGGGGGGCAGCGTGTCCCACCCGCCGAACGGGTTGTACACCTCGATCGCCTGCACCGTGACCCCGTTGTCGGTGCCGGAGGCCACGAGCATGCGCCCGTCCGGCAGGCAGATCACGGACGGATACCAGCGCCCGTACGTCATGTCCGCGATGCGCTGCCAGCCGTTGACCGGGTCCAGGATGTAGGCGGCGGTGCTACCCCCCCAGGGGTCGTCCGGGCCGGTAGAGTAGCGGCCGGTGCCCCCGCAGACGAAGAGACGCCCGTCGGGGAGCAGGGCGTGGCCGCTGCAGAACAGGTCCGTGTCCGGCTCGTTCGGCAGCGTGCGCACCGACCCGTCCCCCTGGTTCCAGATGCGCACCTGCGCCGGGAGCGCCGGCCCGGTGTTGCCGGAGTAGTAGACGACCTCCCCGCTCGGCAGCAGCGCGGCGTGGACGGCCGCCACCTGCGAGTCCTCGGCCAGGAGCTGCCAGGTTCCCATCGGCTGATCCCCTCTGTCCCTCTGTGGTGGCGCCGGCGGCGGGGCGCCGCCCCGGCGGCCCGGTCCTCCCAGCGTATGCCGGGTCCGGACTGCGGGCAACTGGCGCCCCCGCCTCGTCCGGTCCAGACTGTGAAGGCGACGCGGGCCACGCCACTCTTCGGGGAAAACGACCGGCGGGCGGGGGAGGAGCTGAGGCCGTGAATCAGGCCACCGCAGAGGACATGCTCAAGGCGCTCGACCGCTTCGTCGGCGAGTGGACGATGGCGGCCGCCCCTCCCGGCGGCCCGGCGTGGCCGGGTGAGGGACGCGTCCGGTTCGCGTGGCTCGACGGCGGCGCGTTCCTGTCCCAGCGCTGGACCGTCGACCTGCCGGAGGCCCCCAACGGATCGGCGATCATCGGCTGCGACGCGGCCAACGGGACCTACGTCCAGCTCTACTCCGACGAGCGCGGGGTCTGCCGCGTCTACGCGATGGGCCTGCACGACGGCGCGTGGACGCTACGGCGCGACGGTGAGCCGTTCGCGCAGCGCTTCACCGGGACCTTCAGCGACGACGGCGCCACGATCAGGGGCCGCTGGGAGCTGGCGGAGGACGGCGGGGACTGGAAGCCCGACTTCGACGTGACCTACACCAGGGTCACGTAAGCGGCGCCGGCTGCCGACCGCCTGCCCACCGGCGAGGGGCGCTTCTTCTCCGGCGGTCTCGGGCGGTCTCCGGTGGTCTCCGGTGGTGGGCGGAGGGGGAGGGATTCGAACCCTCGATAGGGGGTAACCCCTATAGCGGTTTAGCAACCCCCTCCGCCCACCACCGGAGACCGCCGGAGAAGAAGCGCCCCTCGCCGGTGGGCAGGCGGTCGGCCGCCGGCGCCGCTTACGCGACCCTGGTGTAGGTCACGTCGAAGTCGGGCTTCCAGTCCCCGCCGT
>DATLLM010000685.1:0-3788 GCA_035537855.1 Chloroflexota bacterium
CCACCCCTCCCGCCGCCACGGCCCCGGCGGCGGCCCCAGGTGCCAACGCCGTCGGCCGCGCGGCACCGGACGTCCACCTCGTCCCGGGCCAGCGCCCGCGACGGTGCGCGTAGCCTATGCGCCACGCAGCCGGGCGTCAACCCACCCCCCAAAGCACCGGCCGGGGATCGGCCTCACCGTTCACCCGGCCGCGGGCGCCGCTGCGCCAACCAGGGGGAGCTACGTTTGGCGCCTACGCCACCCCGGCCGCGCGCGCGGCCGCTCTCTCAAACGCCAGCCGCCGCAGCTTGTTCTGCCGCTCGTGCGCCGGCCCGGGCCGCTTGCGCCTGGCGCCCCATCGCGCGGCGTCGGCCACCCTCGGATCGGGATCGCGCGCCGCGATCTCCAAGAGCGTCTCCGTCACGCCCGGGTCCGTCGTGCGCTGCGCAAGGCTCCACACGGCGCCGCGCCGCTTCTTCCAGCTCTCCTCGGTCCTGGCGCGCAGGATCATGATGTCCAGCGTGTCCACCGCGAGCGGCTCGGGCTTGCAATGCTGGCAGCCGAGCGCGTGCAGCGCCATGTCCCGCACGAACGGCACGGGATCGTTCAGCGCCATGTCGCGCAGCTTCTCCACGCAGTCCTCACCGGCGTGGTGATCCATGAAGTCGGCCGCGCCGTAGCGGACGCGCGGGTCGGGATCCGAGAGACCGGCGGTCGCCGCGTCCACACCGGCCGTGCCGAGGGACTCGAGCTGCAGCCGCACGGCCGCACGCACGAGACGGCTGCGCGACCCGAGCATCCGGACGAGCGCCTCGGGCGACGCGGGGAGCGTGCGCTCGGTCACCCACGCGCAGAGCCGCTGCCAGGAAGGGAAGCCGTGCTCGCGGGCGAGGACGAGCTGCGCCTGGGCGAGCTTGAGGGTGTCGCGGTTCTCGGGCGGGACCTGGAAGCAGCGGGAGAAGCGCTGAGCAGCCCGGGGATCGCCCTGGTGCAGCGACTCGAGGAGGTCCTTCGCCTGGTGCTTGAGCTGCTCGAGGGAAGGATTCAGGGGCAGGGGACGGAAGCGAGACTTGCGGGGCACGCGAAACCACCTCTCTATGGTGGCCCGTCGACCGCGAACTGGGGGCCGAAAAGTGGCTTGCTCTGCGCTCGAGACGCCCCGGGCGCCGGCAGGTGCCGCGACGTCTGAGCGTGCGGCCTGCCGGCGGTCCCGAGGCGACCAGGTGGGCTCAGCCCTTTCCGCGATCCGGTGGCGCCCTGGGCGCCGCAACCGATCGTAGCGCGGCGCGCGGCGAAACGCAAGCGGGGCGGTGGAAGCTACTTCCTGGCGGCGATCTGCACCAGGTTGCCGCAGGTGTCGTCGAGGACGGCCGTCGTGACGGGTCCCATCTCGGTTGGGGGCTGCGTGAACTGGACGCCCAGGCCCTTCAGGCGCTCGTACTCGCGGTGCACGTCGTCCACACCGAAGGAGGTGTACGGCATGCCGTCCTCCACGAGCGCCTGCTTGAACGGCTTGGCGGCGGGATGGCCCCAGTCGGGCTCGAGCAGGAGCTCGGTGCCGTCGGGGTCAGCCGGCGAGACGACGGTCAGCCAGCGCGCTTCGCCCACGGGGATGTCGGTCTTCTTCACGAAGCCGAGCACGTCCGTGTAGAACTTGAGCGCCTTGTCCTGGTGGTCGACCAGAACGCTCGTGACGGTGATGCGGATCGACATCGGGATGGCTCCTTCTAGGGCTTGATCGGCCAGCGCAGCACGATCTCGGCGAGGGGCCGGGTGTCGAGGAAGTGGAACTTGTAGCGGCCCTCGCGCCTGGACTTGACGAGGCCGGCCCGTTCGAGGACGTCCAGGTGTTGGGAGATGGCCTGGCGGGTGGACCCGAGACCGTGCTTCATCGTGAGGCGGGCGCACAGCTCGAAGAGCGTCTGCCCGTCGCGATCGGTCAGCTCGTCGAGGATGGCGCGCCGCGTCGGGTCGGCGAGCGCGGCGTAGATGTCCGGCACGCCGGAGTATAGGCAAGTGACGGCTTGCCTGTCAACCCGGCACCTGGAGCGTGGGCCACGGGACGTCGCCGGGGTCGCCGGGGTCAGACGACGTGGAGGTGACGCCGGGCGCCGCTCTCGAGGTAGCGGACCGGCACCTGGGGGAACCGCTCGCGCAGCAGCTCGGTTAGGCGCCGCAGGGCCGGGTTCTCCGTCGCGCTGTGCAGCGCCTCCACCACGCCCAGGCCCAGCTCCAGGGCGTGCAGCGTGACGTACTCCACCAGGTCGCCGGCCACGACCGCCTCGGCGCCGAGGCGGTGCACCTCCTCCGGGATGGAGAACTGGTTGCCCCCGAATCCGCCGATCAGGGGCGCCACCCGCCGCACCTCCCGCGCCGGGTCGCCGAAGAAGCGCACCGCCGGCAGCCCCAGGCGCTCCCTGACCTGCGCGGCCAGGTCGGCGAGCGCGAGGGGCGCCACCTCGAAGACGCGCGTGAAGCGCCCCCGGGCCACCTCCCGCTCCAGGCCCAGCGCTGGGCCGATGCGGTCGGCCACCCCGTCGCCCGGCCGGGCGTCCCAGTTGGAGTGGCAGCGGTACAGGCACAGCCCGTTGCCGGTCAGCAGGGCCAGGCGCCCCAGGTTGACCGGCTTGGACGGCCCCGGGAGGTCGTCGTACCAGGGCGAGCGCTGGGCGTCGAACCACCACGCCTCGTGCACCACCAGGAGGTTGAGCCCCAGCCCGGCCGCCTCCCGGAGGGCCTCGGCGGTGGGCATCCAGGTGACGCCGATGCCCCGCACCGCCGTGTCGGGATCGCCGAACGTGAAGCCGTTGTCGTCGCGGGGCACGCCGCTCTCCCGCGGCGCGAGCGCCTCGACGTAGGCGGCGACATCCGCGGCCCGCAGGGCCTCGCCCCCGCCCGCACGACTCACGCGCGTCCTCCCCTTCCCCGACCAGGCGCGTCGGCGCGCCGGCGGCCCATTACCCTACCGCACCCGGACGGCGCGGCGGAGGCGGGAGACGCCGATCCGGGGGCGTCACCCCCTTCCGCGACCGGCTCCTGGTCGGGGCCAGCGGGCCGGCGCCCCCGGCGGTGGCTCTGGGGCTGCGCTTCCGTGCGCCAGGGGGCGCCGGCGCGTAGCATTCGGCCATGTCCACGGCCATATCCACCCCCACCTATCGCGCCGGGATCATCGGACTCGGGTTCATCGGCGGCGCCGACCAGGTGTCTGGGGACGCCATCGGCCAGGTGGTCGCCGGCCTCGACGGCACCCACGCCGAGGCGCTCGCGCGGCACCCCCGGGTCCGGCTGGTCGCCGGGAGCAGCCGGGACGCCGGCCGGCGCGAGCGCTTCGCGGCGCGGACCGGCGCGCGGACGTATGCGGACTGGCAGGAGATGCTGGAGCAGGAGGCGCTGGACGTGGTCAGCGTGGCGACGTACGCCCCGTCGCACGCGGCGATCACGGTGGCGTGCGCCGCCCGGGGGGTGCGGGCGATCTACTGCGAGAAGCCCCTGGCCACGACCCTGCGCGACGCCGACCGCATGCTCGCGGCCTGCGCCGCCGCCGGGGTCCTGCTCGTGGTCAATCACCAGGGCCGGTTCAACCCGAACTACCGGGCCCTGCGCGACCGGATCGCCGCGGGGGACCTCGGCGACCTGACGTCGGTCTCCCTGCGCTGGGGGGCCGGGCGCCTCGGGAACGTCGGGACGCACAAGTTCGACGCCCTGGAGCTGCTGACCGGGCGGCGCATCACGGCGGTGTCCGGCACGCTCGACCTCGCCGGCAAGCCGGATTGCCGGGGGCCGGCCTTCCGCGACCCCGGGGGTTGGGG
>DATLLM010000686.1:0-4395 GCA_035537855.1 Chloroflexota bacterium
CTCCCGGGGTAGCGGGCCGGGCTTGCCCCCGGACGGGCCGGGCTCGCCCCCAGGATGGGTCGGGCACGCTCCCGGGGCAGCAAGGCGGGCTCGCCCTCGCCCCCATGAAGGGACGGGCTTGCCCCCGGACGGGCCGGGCAACGGTGGCTCCCCGCCCGGCAGGGGACTGGGGGCGCAGCCCCCAGAGGAAAATACTTCTCCCTCGCCTGGACGAGGGAGGGGTCGAGGCTCGCTCAGAGCGCCGCGAGCACGGCGGCCGTGACGTCGGCCGTGCGCGCGGTGCCGCCGAGGTCCGGCGTGCGCACCCGGCGGGCGCCGAGCACCTGCTCGACCGCCCGCTCGATGCGCGCCGCGCTCTCCGTCTCCCCCAGCCAGTCCAGGAGGAGCGCCGCGGCGAGGATCGCCGCCGTCGGGTTGGCGATGCCCCGCCCGGCGATGTCCGGGGCCGATCCGTGGATCGGCTCGAACATGCCGGGGTTGCGCCGCCGGGGATCGACGTTGGCGCTCGGCGCCAGACCGATGCTGCCGACGACGGCGGCGGCCTCGTCGCTGAGGATGTCTCCCATCAGGTTGGTGGCCACGACCACGTCGAACGCGGCCGGCCGGCTGATGACGTACATGCTGGACGAGTCCACGTGGCTCTTGCTCGTGCGCACGTCCGGGTACTCGGCCGCGACCGCCGCGAAGACGTCGTCCCAGAGCACCATCACGTGGGCCAGGGCGTTGGACTTGGTCACGCAGTGCACGTAGCGCTTGCCCCCGCGCCGGCGGGCCAGGTCGAAAGCGAAGCGCATCACCCGCTCGATGCCCTGCCGGGTCATCACCGTGGTCTGCATCGCCACCTCGTGCGGCGTGCCGGCGTGCACCCGCCCGCCGACCCCCGAGTACTCGCCCTCGGTGTTCTCGCGCACGACGACGAAGTCCACCGGGTCGGTGGACTTGAGCGGCGTCTCGACCCCCGGCAGGGTCTTGACCGGGCGCAGGTTGACGTACAGGTCGAGCCCCTTGCGCAGGGGGTGCATCAGCTGCTGCGAGCCGAAGCGGTCGGGCACCCGCGCCGGGTCGCCGTGGGCGCCCATGTAGATGGCGTCGAAGGGGCGCAGGACCTCGACGAGGTCCTCGGGCGCGGCCCGGCCGGTGGCCAGGTAGTGCCCTGCGCCCCAGGGGAAGGTCTCCACGTCCAGGCGGAAGTGCCCGTCCGCGCTCAGGCGGTCGAGCACCCGCCGGCCCTCGGCCACCACCTCGGGGCCGATGTTGTCTCCGGGGATGGCGGCGATGCGGTAGGTCCTGGCCACGCTGGAGCGGAACTATGCCAGCTCAGCGCCCGGCGGGGGGTGGGCCGCCCCGGCCGGCGGCGCCACCCGGGAAGCCCCGGCCGCCGGGACCGGCGGCGGCCTGGCCGTTGCCCAGGGTGGAGCGGTCGATGCCGATGGGGAAGGTGCTCTGGTAGCCGTCCGCCGTCGCGGTCACGTCCAGCAGCAGCTCGGCCTGGTAGATGCCGTCCGTGCGGTTGAGCGTCGAGCGCCGCCCCTTGACGGCGTAGGGCGCGTTGGCGAAGACCTGGTCGGAGAGCGCGTCGTCGAAGAACACCTGGGAGGTGAAGACGGAGGTGGCGTCCGGGCGCACCTTGAAGTGGATGTGCACCGCCCGCCCCGCGTACCACCCGGGGTAGATGGTGGTGAAGGTCGCCATCCCGGCGTCGTCGGTCATCAGCGAGCCGCGCAGCCACTCCTGGCCGACGGTGTTGAATCCGGGATCGGAGACGTCCGAGTAGACCCCGGCGGCGTCGCAGTGCCAGACCTCAACCTCGGCGTTCGGCAACGGCGTGCAGGCCCCGCCGTTGACGTCCATCACCTGGAAGCTCAGCTGCAACGGGGCGCCTTCCTTGACCGTCCCCGTCGCCGGGTCGGAACGGATGTCCGCCCGCAGGAGGTCCTCGTCGACGTAATACGGTCCCTCGGTGACCTCCGGCCGCACGACGCAGGCCGGCAGCGCCGTCGACGTCTCCGCCCCCTGGGCGGCGGCGGGGGTCGCCCGGCGGGCGAGGAGCAGGGCGCCGCCGGCGGTGGCGGCCGCCCCGGCGGCGCCGAACAGAGAGAACAGCTCGCGCCGGCTGAGGATGCGGCCTACGGGGAGATCGTCGTTGTCCATCGCGTACACCTCCGACAGGATCGGGCTTCGGGGCCGGTGACCGGCCTGAGAAGAAGCTACCGCCGGCGGATCAGGGGCGAATCAGGCGGCTGTAAACGCTCGCCCGGGGTCTGCAAACGCCGGCCGCCGGCCGCGCCGCGCGGGCAGGCCGGAGGAGGTCAGTCCCCGCCGCGGCGCAGATCGGCCAGCCGGGCGATCTGCTTCCCGGCGGCGTCGAAGTTGGTCGCGTCCAGCCAGCGCTCGCAGGCCGCCCGCCGGGAGGGCCACTCGGAGTCGACGATCGAGTACCAGGCGGTGTCGCGGTTGCGGCCCTTGTAGACCACCGCCTGGCGGAAGATCCCCTCGAACCGGAAGCCGAGGCGCTCCGCCGCCGCCCGGGACGGGGCGTTCAGGCTGTCGCACTTCCACTCCATCCGGCGGTAGCCCAGCTCGTCGAAGGCGCGCCGGATGAGCAGAAACGTCGCCTCCGTCGCCGCCGGGGTGCGCTGCAGCCGGGGCGAGAATTGCAGGTGGCCGATCTCGATCACCCCGTTCGAGGGGTCGATGCGCAGGTAGGAGCAGAGCCCGACCGCCCGCCCGCTGGCCACGTCCACGACGGCGTGGAAGAGGGGATCGTCGCCGCCGGCGACCGCCTCGAGCCACCGCCGGTAGCTGGGCTCGCCGTCGAACGGGCCGACCGGGAGGTAGGTCCACATCCGGCCGTCGTCCGCCGCGTTGGCGGCGAACAGGTCGGCGCCGTGGCGCGCCGGGTCGAGCGGCTCCAGACGGCAGTAGCGCCCGGCCATGGGCCGGCGCGGCGGCCGGGGGCGGGGCGTCCAGCCGGGTACGGGGAAGCCCACCGGCTGGCCCGGCGGCGTCTGCTGCGTCATGGTCGCATCGCGGCGGCCGGGAGTATACGGCGCGGCCGGGGCCCCCGGTCCCGCCGCTACAGGGCGAGCACGGCGTTGGCGTCCTGGGTCGCCTTGGTCGTCGCCTCGGCCAGCCCGGCCTCGCCCTTGAAGTAGCGCGCCAGGTTGTCGTCCACCGCCTTGATGAAGTCCAGCCGGCGGTTGTTCGCCGGCCAGGTGATCGGGCCCGCGCCCTGCGGGTAGACCTTGACCATGTTGGCGTAGAGGGGGTCGAGGGCCAGCAGGCGCGGATCGAGCCAGGAGTCGACCCGGCCGCCGGGGCTGCCCGCCCCGCCGAACACCTGGGCGACCCCGTTCTCCTGGTTGGTCAGGGTCTTGATCCACTCCCAGACGGCCGCCTGGTGCTCCGTGCGGGTGATGCCCATCCCGGCGCCCGACGCCTGGGTGCCGTGCCCTTTCGGTCCCCTGGGGAAGATGGCCACGCCGAGGTCGAACTTGACCCGCTCCTGCCCCGGCTTCTTGTACTCCGAGACCAGGCCGGGGGTCTGGCTGCGGGCGGCCAGGCTGCCCTGCGATTCGAACATCGCGTCGATGCTCGGCTGACGGTAGAAGTCGTCGATCAGCTGGAAGGTGGCCCGCAGGTTGTAGACCCACTCCAACCCGGCCCGCGCCTCAGGCGTGTCCAGCAGGCACTTCTTGCCGGCGGCGTCCAGCACGTCGCCGCCGAACTGGCGCACCCAGAACGCGCCGTACTGGTCGATGCTCACCTCGGGGCGGTAGGCCCACTGGTCCTGCCCCTTGTTGACCACCCGCTGCCCGCCGGCGACGAACTCCTCGATCGTCCAGTTGCCGTCCGCCGGGACGGTCACCCCGGCCCCCTGCCAGCGGGACCGGTTGAAGTAGAGGACGTTGGTGCCGTAGTGGGCCATCAGGGGCAGTCCGTAGAGCTTGCCCCCGACCGTGAAGATGTCCAGCAGGGCCTTGAGGTAGGGCTTCGTATCGAACTTGCCGTCCTTCCGGATCAGCTCGTCCATCGGCTTGAAGACGCCTCTCTGGGCGGCCTCGCGGCCCCCGGCTCCGTCCGAGCCGGTGGCGAACCAGGCCCCGTCCGGCGGCGTCCCGGCGGCGGCGAGCACGTTCAGCTTGGTGGTCACGTCCGGGTCGCCGTCGAACAGGTTGACGGTGATGTTGGTCTGCGGCGTGAAGCTGTTCTTCGCCACCTGGGCGTACCACTGGCTGTGTCCCGTGGGCGCGGAGACGCCCGGCCGGGTGAGGACGTCGATGGTCACCGGCGCGCCGCCCGGCGCCGGCTTCCCCGCCCCCGATTCGCCCGACGCTCCCGGCGCGCAGCCGGCCGCGCCCCAGGCGGCCAGCCCGAGGCCGGCTGCGCGCCGGG
>DATLLM010000687.1:0-3323 GCA_035537855.1 Chloroflexota bacterium
GCGGCGGCGGCCGCGAGGCAGGCCACGAAGACGATCACGGGCACGTCCCGACCGGCGACCTGGACGGCGCCGAGGACGCCGGCGATGGCGAGCCACAGGGCGAGGGCGGAGAGGTGCAGGCGGACGATCCCGCTGTGGGCCGAGGCGGCCACTTTCGGGGAGAGCGTGCCCTTGGGCCGGCGCGTCTCCGGTTGCCGGGCCGCCCGCGTCTCGGGCAGGCCCCAGGTGGCGTCAGACATTGACGTGCACTCCGACGTTCTCCGAGCGGCGGGCGCCGAGCCCGCGGGCGGAGTAGAGCCGCTCGCCGCCGGCGCGGGCGCCGGACAGGGCGGGGGCCAGGCTGACCAGCAGCAGGGTGCCGAGGGCGCAGAGGGCAAGGATCGTGCCGACCACCGGGTTGGCCAGGGCCAGGGGGATGATGCTGGCGGCGGCCGTGGCGGCGGCCATCAGGACGGGCACGTGGCCCAGGCCGACCCAGGCCCGCGAGCGGCTGCCCCGGGCGGCGAGGGCGGAGAGCATGGCCGCCACGCTCCAGGAGACCGCCGCCCCGGCGGCGAAGACCAGGGCCAGGGGCAGCTCCGACTGCGAGACGGCGGCCGCGGCCGCGCCGCCGGCGAGGGGCGCGACGAGCTGGCTGACCCGGCGCACGCGGGGGGCGAAGCGGACGAACTTGCCGAGCACGAAGTCCACCGGCGCGGCCAGACCGGCGAGCGCCGTCAGCGCGACGAGCAGGGCCTGCGGGGTGGCCGCCAGGACGGCCGTCTCCGGCCCCCGGGGCGTGAAGGCGACGAGCGCCGTCAGGATGAGGGCGCCGATGTATGGGTTCAGGCCGATGGCGACGGCCGCGATGAACTCCAACTCGTCCTTCCTCTCCCGCCCGCTCCGGAGTACGTCCCCCGAGCGGGCGCCCCGCCTCCGCCGGCGGGCTGCGCCGGCCTCAGCGGCACCGTGGTGCTTGTGAAGTCGTGCGCAATGTAAGTCTAGCCCTTTGTGAAAAGATTCGCAAGGTACTTCTTCACCTTCCGCCGGACTGTCAGCGGATTGTCAGGCCGCTGTCACCCGGTGGCGCCGCTGTCACCCGGTGGCGCCGGTGGCGGCTTCGGGCGCCCGGCGGTAGAATGCGTATCGATACATCCGGAGATCCGGCGGCGCCGGACGACCGGACGGATCGAGACCGCCCCCCTGGAGGCAGGCCTACGGAGCGAGCGAGGCGCGGCCGGCAGCGCCGCACACCGACTTCGGCGAGGAACGGCCAAAGGCCGCAGAGTTCTGTCCTCGCCGGACGGGCGTCGCCCCGGCGCGAACGCGCCAGGCGGACGCCGCGCGCGGTCGCGGACGGCGCGCGAGTCAGAATCGGCTGCCACGTGCGTCTCCCCACCGGCCGGACTCCGGGCGGGGGGAGCCATCTGGACGGCCCAGGAACAGTCAGGAGCAGCAACAGCATGGCTAGCGTCACGCTCGACCGGGTCACCAAGCGCTTCGGCGAGGTCACCGCGGTCAAAGGCGTCAGCATCGACGTCAAGGACAAGGAGTTCCTCGTCCTGGTCGGCCCCTCCGGGTGCGGCAAGTCCACCACCCTGCGGATGATCGCCGGACTGGAGGAGATCACCGAGGGCGCCATCTACATCGGCGACCGCCTGGTGAACGACGTGGCCCCCAAGGACCGGGACATCGCCATGGTATTCCAGTCCTACGCGCTCTACCCGCACCTGAGCGTCTACGACAACCTCGCCTTCGGCCTCAAGCTGCGGCGCACGCCCAAGAAAGAGATCGACCGCCGGGTGCACGACGCGGCCGAGCTGCTGCAGCTGGCCGACCTGCTCAACCGGAAGCCGAAGCAGCTCTCCGGGGGCCAGCGCCAGCGCGTCGCCCTGGGCCGGGCCATCGTCCGCGAGCCCAAGGTGTTCCTGATGGACGAGCCCCTGTCCAACCTGGACGCCAAGCTGCGGGTCTCCACCCGGGCGCAGATCATCAAGCTGCACCAGCGCCTGCAGACCACCGTCATCTACGTCACCCACGACCAGGTCGAGGCGATGACGATGGGGACGCGCATCGCCGTGCTGCGGGACGGCGTGCTGCAGCAGATCGACGCGCCGCAGGTGCTGTACGACCACCCGGTGAACATGTTCGTCGCCGGCTTCATCGGCAGCCCGTCGATGAACTTCGTCGACGCCAAGCTGGACGGCACGGCGGACGAGATGTTCGTCGACGCCGGGAGCTTCCGCGTCCCGGTGCCGGCGGAGTACGCCGCCAAGCTGACCCAGGTGGTGGGCAAGGAGTGCTTCTTCGGCATCCGGCCGGAGGACATGTACGAGCCGAAGTACGCCCCGCCGGAGGTGGTGCAGAACGCCCGCATCCGCGCCCGCGTTGACGTGACCGAGCCCCTCGGCGCGGAGATCTACCTCTACCTGCTCGTCGGCGACCACTCCCTGATCGCCCGGGTCGACCCGCGGACGCGCGTCGACATCGGGGACGAGGTGGAGCTGGTGCTGGACATGAGCAAGATGCACATCTTCGACCGGCAGACCCAGGAGGCCTACGTCTAGGCGACCAGAAGACTCGGCGAGGCAGCCGAAGAGCACGAGGCTCGTCCGCGTGGTCTGCCCGCTGGGGGCCGCGGCCAGGGCACCGCGATCCGCGGCCTGCTTCGGGCCGCGGGTCCCGGCCCGGGGGCCTCGCCATCCGGCCGCGGGCGTCCCGGGTCGCGGCGGTGGGGCACCGGCTGTGACAGCGGGACTCCTCGCGGGCGGCGATTCCGGGACTCGCGGCCGCAACACGGCGGTCGACCCGCGCTGCTCCCGCGCGCGAAACCGGGCTCTTCGGCTGCCGCGCCGACCTACTTTCGCCGGGTGAGCAGCCGCAGCAGCCCGGTCATCAGGGCGGCGCCGGCGCCGAACGCGAAGGCCCCCCGGGCGTCGAAGAGGCACTTCACCTGCCCCTCGATGCGTCCGGCGACGACGGCGATGGCGAAGACCTGGCGGGCCTGCACCAGTCCCCCGATCAGCCACTGGCCGGCGCTGCGCTCCACGTTCAGCTCGGTGGCCGCCAGGACGAGCCCGGCGCTCTGGCGCAGCTCGACGTCCCGGCCCATGACGACGCCCACCGGGCCCTGCCGCAGGCGCACGTAGCGCGCCCGGATGCGACCGATGGCGCTGCGGTCGGCGGTCACCTCTTCCGCGTTCAGGGCCTCGACGCGCCCCAGCCGCAGGTCGAGGGCGTCGCCCGTGAGGTCGTCCCGGCGGAGCGCCTCCTCCGGCGGCAGCCCTTTCCCGGGCTGCGCTGCGCCCGCCCGGGGCCCGGGCGGGCGCAGCGCAGCCCGGGAA
>DATLLM010000688.1:0-2948 GCA_035537855.1 Chloroflexota bacterium
GTGCACAGCGTCTACGGCCACGCCTCCCGCTTCGCCGTCGCCGCCGGCGACCGCGTGACCCGCGGCCAGACGATCGCCTACATCGGCTCAACCGGCCTCTCCACCGGCCCCCACCTCCATTGGGAGATGCGCGTCGGGGGCGTCGCCGTCGACTCGGACGATCCGGCCACCCCCCTCACCGCCAGCGGCGGCATCGCCCCCCAGGGAGTGCCGGAGGCGGAGCGGGCGCTGCGCCTGTTCCCCGCCGGCGCCGGGCGCCTCCAGGCCATCGCCACCGTCGACCTCGACGAGGCCCCCCGGCCCTGGACGGTCACCGCCACGGTGCGCAACGCCCTCGGCCTGCAGTCGCCGCCCCAGACGGCGCCCATCCAGATCGTCGACGGCAACTTCCCGTCTCAGCGCCTCAACATCCAGGCCGAGCTCCTGCCGCTCGTCGAGCCCCAGGTGCGCGTGCGCGAGAATCTGACCCTGGCGGCGATCACCGCCGAGACCCGGCCGGAGCCCCTGTGGCGGGGGCGCTTCCTGCAGCCCGTCGGCGGCACCCTCGTCACCGTCCACGGCGCGCGGCGCACCTACGTCGACCCGGCGGGACGGGACGCCGGCGCCGCCCAGCACACCGGCGTCGACCTGGGCACCGCCTTCGGCACTCCCATCATGGCCACCGCAGACGGGATCGTCGCCTTCACCGGCGCCTGGAGCATCAAGGGCAACGTGGTGGTCGTCGACCACGGCGCCGGGGTGCACAGCGTCTACGGCCACGCCTCCCGCTTCGCCGTCGCCGCCGGCGACCGCGTGACCCGCGGCCAGACGATCGCCTACATCGGCTCAACCGGCCTCTCCACCGGCCCCCACCTCCACTGGGAGATGCGCGTCGGGGGCGTCGCCGTCGAGCCTCTGGAGTGGCCGCAGCGCGCCGACCTGGCGCTCACCTGACCACCCCCCGCCTTCTCCACACCTGCCCGCCGCGCCCCGCCGCGCCCCGGGCGGCAAAAGGAAGCGCACCGGCTCCCGCTCGGCGGAGGGAGAGCCGGTGCGCTTCGGAGGAGAGGAAGAGGTGTTGTCCGTCTCAGCGCCGGGCCCGGTGGACACCCCGTGTGCGGTGTCCGGGGCAGCCGGCGCTGCCTGCCCCCTTCGGGAGCGTCGTCAGCGGACGATCCGCCCGACCAGCTGATTGAGCTGCTTGACCTCGTCCAGGGAGACGGAGCGGAACTCCGGGTTCTCGTCGCGCAGGCTGGCGTAGACGATCCCCTTCGCGGCGTTCCCGTCCGTGCTCGGGCAGAAGACCTGCTCAACCTCCACCTGGCGCAGGGTGACCACCAGCCCGCCGGCGGCGTTCCGGAAGCGCACCAGGAAGTCGTAGCCCAGCCCGCTGTCGGAAGGCACCTTGTCGATCGTGCACTGGGCGTTCAGCCCGGAGATGTTCACCGAGGGCAGCCCCGCGGGGTAGCCCGAGGCCGGGGTGAGCTTGACCGCCGGATTGTCGTTCGCGACGCGGTCGATCAGCCCGACCACCTGCGCGTCGCGGTTGCCGCTGCCGCCGTGGAAGAAGTCGCTCCCGTCGCCGGGGGCCCAGATGGAGACGTCGTTGCCGGAGTCGCCGAACTGGACGTCGCTGTTGGGCGTGCCGAGCCCGCCCTCGGGGCCGCCGATCAGCACGTCGTCGCCGGACTCACCGCGCTGGACGTCGTCGCCCCCCAGGCCGATCATGACGTCGTTGCCGGAGCCGCCGAGCTGGATGTCGGTCTTGGCCAGGCTCTGGTCGGCGGTCGCGTTCAGCTGGATGAACGGGTTCTCCCTGACGTCGTTGTCCTTGCCGATGATCACGTCCCGGCCCGAACGGCCGTCGACGAAGTCGGCGTAGGCCGGCACCGCCCCGCCCAGGCCGGCGAAGGTGGAGCTGAGCACGATCGCCGTCGCCGCGGTGCGGGTCGCCAGGCTCTGCCAGGGGAGGCGGGCCATCAGTCCGGAGCGCTTGGTGGTCTGCGTCGTCTGCGTCATCGTTGTCCCTTTCCTCCGCCTCATCTGTTCTCGCCGGTCAGTCTCGACCGGCAGCGGAGATGTCCCCAGACTACGCGTGCCCCCCGACCCGGCCATCGGCTGGATCGCCCATTCTCCGCGCCGCGCCCTTTCCGGGCGCACTTGCGCAGAACTACCCATGCTCCGGGACGCCGCGCGCCGCCGGGCGGCCCGCTACGGGGACGCGCCGCCGGGACGCGCCGCCGGGACGCGGCACAGGGATGGGCGTCTGGGATGGGCGTCTGGGATAGGCGTCGGGAATGGCCAGCCCGCCGGGGAGGCGCGGGCGGCATCAGGCGCTCTCAGGCGCTCTCAGGCGACGCCAGGCGCAGGGGGTGCTGGGCGCGGGGAGGGCCCGGCGCCAGAAAATGCGACAACCGGGGGCGTGGCGCCAGCGGTCTGTGCCACGCCCCCGGTTGTGCGGCGAGAGGGACAGCAGCCCGGCGCGCTTGGGGGGTCACGCACCGGACACCACTAACGATACGCCGTGCCGGGACCCGGCGCGATGGCCCCGCTGCACAGTCCTGCCGCACCGGTTCTGGGCGCACCGTCCCTGGACGCACCGGGTAGGACTCGCTATCCGCCGGTGAGCGCCCTCCCGGCGGGGCTACGATCCGAACACCAGTGCCAGGAGCGCGCCGGCGAGGATAGCCGGGACGTACGGGAACGGCTCGACCCGGGCCGCCGCGAGCACCGCGCCGGTGCTCCGCTCCGCCGCCGCCACCGGCGATCCGGCCGCCCCCGCCGGCGCCCCGAGAGCCAGCCGCTCCCCGGCCCGCTCGCTCGCCGGCAGGTCAACCCACGGGCCGGCCCGCTCTTCGACGACCGCTCCCCCCCGGCCGCGCGCTCGGCGCAAGCGCCAGGCCCGCCAGCCCCAGACGCCGAGGGCCAGCACCGCCCCGGCCAGGGCGGTCCACCAGGCCGTCCAGAGG
>DATLLM010000689.1:0-7059 GCA_035537855.1 Chloroflexota bacterium
GCCCCCGGGCGCTCGGACCGCCGGGACGTGGGCCAGGCGTGAGCGGTGCGTTCATGCAGCGGGCCGCGCCGCTCCGGACTCGCGGCCCGCTGGGGGCCGCTCACGCGCAAAGGGGTCGTCTCGCTCCTCGGGTGGCGGCCCGCCCGCTGCCGCTGGCCCCCGCGGCTACCGGTCCAGGCGCGGCTCCGGCACCGGGATCAGGAAGGCGCCCCCGCGCTCGGTGAACCAGGCCAGTTGCCGGCGGATCTCGTCGGCCAGGTTCCAGGCCAGGAGGAGCAGGACGTCGGGCGGGTGCGCCGCCAGGTGCTCGGGCGAGACGACGGGGATGTGCGCCCCGGGCGTGAGGAGTCCCTGCTTGAGCGGGTTGCGGTCGGCGATGAACGCCAGATCGGCGGCGGAGAGGCCGCAGTAGCTGAGGAGGGTGTTGCCCTTGGCGGTGGCGCCGTAGCCGGCGATGCCGGCGCCGGCGGCGCGCCGCTCCGCGACCAGCGCCCGCAGGCGCTCCCGCACGACCGCCGCGCGGGCCGCGAAGCGGCGCAGGCCGCCGGGCGCGAGCGCCGGGTCGCCCCGCTCGGCGGCGGCGAGGGTGCGGAGGGCCTCGCTCGGGCGGACGTCCGCGCCGCCCGGGACGGCGAGCGTGCGCAGCGTGCCGCCGTGCACCGTCTGGATCGAGGCGTCGACGACGGCCAGGTCGGCCCGGGTGCAGAGCGACTCCAGCGCGTGCAGCGAGAAGTACGAGACGTGCTCGTGGTAGATGGTGTCGAACTCGTTCTGGGCCACCATCTGGCGCAGGCTGGGCGATTCGTTGACGTAGACGCCGTCCGGGGCCAGGAGGTGGGCCACGCCGCGCAGCACCCCGACCGGATCGGGGACGTGGGCGAGGACGTTGGTGGAGACGATCGCCCGGGCCGGTCCGAACTCCGCCCGGACGGCGGCGCCCGCCTCCTCCCCGAAGTAGCGGGCCAGGGTGGGGATGCCGGCGGCGGTGGCGCGCTCGGCCAGGTTGGCCGCCGGCTCGACGCCGAGCACGCGGAGTCCGCGGCGCTGGAAGGCGCGCAGGAGGGTGCCGTCGTTGCTGCCGAACTCCACCACCAGATCACCCGGTTGGAGGGCGGCCCGGTCGCGGACGTAGTCGGCGAGGGACTCGCAGTGGTCCAGCCAGGTGCTGGAGGTGGAGGGCACGTAGAGGTAGGTGGCGAAGAGCAGCTCAGGGGGGACGATGTACGTCAGCTGCATGAGGCGGCAGTCCCGGCACCACTGGGTGCCCAGCGGGAAGGCCGGCTCGGGTCCGCCGCGGGCCGCCGCCTCCGGGGTCAGGAAGCTGTTGGCCAGCGGTTGCTTGCCCAGGTCGAGGATCGGATCGAGGGCGGGGGCGCCACAGGCGATGCAGGCGTCGACGGGGCGGCCGGGCGGCCCGGCCGGTCCGGCCGGGTGGGCGGTGGGGGGCACCCTCAGGCCCCGGCCGCGGCCGCGGCCGCCGGCGCGGGGAGGCGCGGCCGGAGGTCGGCCGCGACCTCGCCGGCGGCGAGGCGCCGCTTGAGGTGCTCAAGGCGCACGCAGCCGTCGGTCGAGCGGAGTCCGACGCGCCGGTACTGGGCGACCAGATCGGCGATCCCGGCGCGCAGATCGACCCGGCAGGCGAACTCGGGCAGGAGCCGGTGCAGGCGGTCGAAACGGACGCGGTAGCTGCGGACGTCACGCCCCGCGTCGCCGGGGATGGACAGGCGGGCCTCCGGCAGGGCCTCGGCCACCGTCCGGGCGATGGTCCGCACGGTGTAGTTCTGCGCGTCGGCTCCGACGTTGAGGACGGCGCCGTTGACGTGCTCGGCCGGGGCGTCGAGCGCGAGGGCGAACGCCCGGGCCAGGTCGCTCACGTGGACGAGGGGGCGCCAGGCCGAGCCGTCGCTGAGCAGCCGGATCTCGTTCCGCAGCACCGCGCCGGCGACGAGGTCGTTGACCACCAGGTCCGTCCGCAGGCGGGGGGAGTAGCCGAAGGCCGTGGCGTTGCGCAGGGAGAGGACGCAGAAGGCGGGGCCCGCCAGCCCGGCCAGGCCGCGCTCGGCGGCGGCCTTGGCGGCGGCGTACGGGGTCACCGGGCGGGGGGGCGTCGCCTCATCGACCCACGCCTCGGCGGTCGTGCCGTAGACGCTGCAGGAGGAGGAGAAGAGGAAGCGCCGCACCCCGGCCTCCCGTGCGGCGGTGGCCAGGCGCAGGGTCGCGGCGGCGTTGATCTCGTGGGTCAGGTCCGGAGCGAGCAGCCCGAGCGGGTCGTTGGAGAGGCCGGCCAGGTGGACGACGGCGTGGACGCCGCGCAGGTCGGCCGGCGTGACGTCCCGGATGTCGCGCCGGATGGTGGGGACGGGCGGGTCGGGCTCCAGGGCGCAGTCCTCGAAGAGGCCGCTGTCCAGGCCGGCCACCTCGTGGCCCGCGCGGTGGAGGGCGGCGACCACGGGAGGACCGAGGTAGCCGAGGTGGCCGGTGACCAGGACGCGCGCCGGGGCGCTCAATTCGCCGGCCCCGGCCGGGGGAGGGCGCCGGCGGTCAGCAGGTGGCCCGGCGCTTCCGGCGCGCTGAGCAGCCGGTCGAGGATGTCCCGATCGTACGGGGTGTCCATGCACTGCCAGAAGCCGTCGTGCTTGAAGACGCGCAGCTGGTCGTCGGCGGCGAGGCGCTCGAGGGGGGCGGATTCGAGGACGAGCCCGTCGTCGTCGGAGAGGTAGTCCAGGACGCGCCGGTCGAAGACGAAGAAGCCGCCGCTGATGTAGCGCGTGCCGCGGGCGGTGGGGCCCGGCGGCGGGTTGGCCTTCTCCTTCTCCCGGAACTCCAGGACGCGCGTGTCGTCGGCGAGGACGAGCTCGCCGAAGCGCGGCGGAGGCTGCACGCCGGTGACGGTAGCCAGCCGCCCGTGCGACCGGTGGAAGGCGATCAGGGCGTTGAGGTCGACGTCCGAGACGCCGTCGCCGTAGGTACAGAGGAAGTAGGGGTTGCGCAGGTACTTCTGGGCGCGCCAGATGCGGGCCCCGGTCATGGCGGTGCGGCCGGTCTCCGCGCAGGTGACCTCCCAGTCCAGGGAGTCCTCGAGGTGGGGGACGATGCTCGGCGCCGGTCCGCCGAGGGTAACGGTGAAGTCGTTGTTGTGGAGGTGGTAGTTGAGGAAGTAGTCCCGGATCATGTCGCCCTTGTAGCCCAGGCAGAGGACGAAGCGCTTGAGGCCGAAGCGGGCGAAGTGGGACATGATGTGCCAGAGGATCGGGCGGCCGCCGACCTCCACCAGGGGCTTGGGCTGGACGTCGGTGGTCGTGCCCAGCCGGGTGCCCCGGCCGCCGCAGAGGATGACCGTCTCGGGGAGCCCTGCCGTCCCGGGGAGGACCGGCTGCCGCCCATCCGCCGACCCGTTGGTGGTCATCGGGGACGGCGACTCAGCCGGCGGACGCGGGCGGCCACGCGCTCGGCCTGCTCCCGGGTCAGGTTCAGGGGTGAGGGGAGGTTGACCCCCAGCGGGGAGAGGCGGTAGGCCACCGGATTGACCCGGCCGGCGTCGGGGAGCCGGCCGGCGTAGGCGGGCAGCGAGCTGAGCGGATAGAAGACGGGGCGGGAGTCGATCGCCGCCGCGGACAGGTCCGTGATCACGTCTTCCTTGGTAACGCCGAGGGCGGGGTCGAAGATAGCGGTGGACATCCAGTACGAGCTGCGCACGTGCTCGCCGGGGTCGTTCAGGCGCACGGTCGGGCAGTCGCCGAGCAGCTCCTGGTACCAGGCGAAGATCTCGACCTTGCGGGCGCACAACTCGGCCACCCGCTCCAGCTGCCCCAGGCCCATCGCGGCCTGGAGGGCGCTCATGCGGTACTTGAAAGCCACCTCGGTGTTCCAGAACAGGCGCTCGCCGGCCGTCCGGCCGTGATCGCGCAGGACGAGGCAGCGACGGTACAGGGCCTCGTCGTCCGTGACGAGCATGCCTCCTTCGCCGGTGGTGAGGGTCTTCGTCCCGTGGAAGCTGAACACGCTGACGTCGCCGAAGGCGCCGGCGGGCCGGCCCTTGTAGGTCGAGCCGATGGCCTGGGCGGCGTCCTCGACGACGGCGATCCCCTTGGCCCGGGTCAGCTCCAGGATGGCGTCGACGTCCGGGAGGTTGCCGTACAGGTCGACCAGGATGACGGCGCGCGTGCGCGCGGACAGGTGCCGTTCGAGCGAGGCCGGGGAGAGGCACCAGGTGCGCTCGTCGACGTCGGCGAAGACCGGCGCCGCCCCGACGTAGCTGATCGGGGCGGCCGAGGCGATCCAGGTCAGCTCGGGCACGACGACCTCGTCCCCGGGGCCGACGCCGAGGCTCAGCAGGGCCAGGTGCAGACCGGCCGTGCAGGAGGGGAGGCTCACGGCGTAGGCCCGTCCGAGGTGGGCAGCGAAGGCGCGCTCGAAGCGCTCCTGGTAGGTGTTGTGGTCGGCGTACCACGCGCCGGCCGCGGCGGCGGCGACGTAGGCGATCTCTCGGTCGGTGATCCAGGGGCCGGCGACGGGAATGCGGTCCATTGCCGCGCGATTCCGCGAGCGGGCGACGGGCGGGCGAGGCGCGAGTATAGCGAATCCGGTGCACGGATCGTGCACAATGAGGCTGCAATGGAGCGCCTCCGCCGCCCTCGCGTCAGCGTCTGCATCCCCACCTACAACCGGGCCCGCTATCTCCGGGAGGCGATCGAGAGCGCGCTCGGCCAGACCTTCGCCGACTTCGAGCTCGTCGTCGTGGACAACTGCTCGACGGACGAGACGCCGGAGGTCGCCGGCGCCTACGCGGCGCGGGACGCCCGGGTGCGCTACGTGCGCAACGAGCGCAACCTGGGGCTGGTGGGGAACTTCAACCGCTGCGTCGAGGTGGCGCGGGGCGAGTACGTGGCCCTTCTGCACGACGACGACGTCTACCTGCCGGACATGCTGGCGGCGACGGCCGGGGCGCTGGCGGCGCACCCCGCCGCCGCCTTCGCCTACGGCGCGGCGGAGGAGATGGACGACGCGGGGGGCGCGGTCGGACTGCGGCGCTGGCGCATCGGGGACGCCGTGCTCGAGCCACCGGTGGCCTTCGCCCACTTGCTGGCGTTCAACAGCGTGCCGCCCCCGGCCATCCTGGTGCGCGCCACCGCCTACGCCGCCGTCGGCGGCTACGACGCGGCGATGGCTCCGGCGGTCGATTGGGACCTGTGGCTGCGGATGGCACAGCGCTTCCCGGTGGTCTACATCGACCGGGTGCTGGCCCGCTACCGCCTCACCGCCCAGAGCTGCACCACCGAGGTGGAGCGGGACGGCTCCCTTGCGGTCAGCATGCGGCGGGTGGTGGAGCGGGCCCTGGCCGCATCACCGGGGGCGCGCCGCCCGCCGCGGCAGTTCGTCCGCCGGGGGCGCGGTTGGGTCGGCCGCTACGAGCTGAGCGTCGCCTCGCTCTTCCTCTACCGGGGGCAACTGGATCGCTTCCGGCGCCACACCACGGCCGCCCTGCGCTTCGCCCCGGAACTGCTCGTCACCCGGCCCGGACTGGCGATGGCGACGCTGTGGATGGCCTCGCTCGCCGGTCCGCGGGGACCGCAGGCGGTCTGGAGCGTGCAGGACCGCCTGCGGCGGCTGTCGGGACCGGGCGCCGGCCGGGTGCGGCGAATCCCGCCGCCGCCGCCCGAGGAGGCGGCGGGCGGCCGGTGGGCGGCGCCGGCGAAGGGCGACCGCGGCTGAAGCCGTGCCCCCGGTGGGGCTATCCAGAGTGGCGCGACGGCGTTAGAAGACGGGAGTCCGGCACCGGCGGCGAGCGTCGGGGGCGCCGCGGTGCCACGGAGGCCGAGATGGCCGAGATGGCCGAGATGGCCGTGTTCGCAGAGACGGAGCGGTGGGAGCGGTGGGAGCGGTGGGGGTGGCGCTGAGCACCGCCCCCGGTACGGCGCCGTCCGTCCGGCCGGAGCGGCGGACGCTGGGCGGCGCGGGCCCGGAGGTCTCTCTCGTGGGACTGGGCACCTGGGGGCTGGGCGGGCTGATCTCCCGGCCGATCACGGCCGAGGCCGCGGTCGCGCTGCTCCGGGCGGCGTTCGAGCGCGGGATCACCATCTTCGACAGCTCGGATAGCTACGGCGGCGGGCGGGCCGAGGTGCTGCTGGGGGCCGCCTTCAGCGCCGCCGGCGACCGCGAGCGGGTCGTCTACGTGACCAAGGCCGGTTACCTGCCCGGGCTCGACGGCGCCCAGTCGGTGCGTCGCTGGGACGCGAACACCAGCCCGGACCGCGGCCGCTGGCCGGTACAGGACTTCTCGCCGGCGTACCTGCGCTGGGCGTGCGAGCTGAGCCTGCGCCGGCTGCAGACCGACTACATCGACGCCTACCTGCTGCACGATCCGCCGCCCCGGGTGCTGCGCGACCGGGCGCCCTTCGACGCCCTGCGCGATCTGCAGCGGGAGGGCAAGATTCGTGCTTATGGGGTCTCTTCCGGCGCCTACGGGGCCGCCCTGGCCGTGCGCCGCCACGAGGCCGGGGTGGTCATGGCCCCCCTGAGCCTGCTCGAGACGGACGCCGTCCAGGAGCTGCTTCCGATCGCCGCCGGCCACGGGGCGGCCGTCCTGGCCCGCAGCCCCTTCGGCGGGGGTCTGCTGCTCGACTCGGTCGCGGCCGCGGCCGGCTCCGGGCGCGCCCCGGCCTTCGCCCCCTTCGACCAGCGCAACCGCGTCGGCGCCGACCGCCTGGAGGCGGCGGCCGCCCTCGGGCGGCGGCTGGAGTTCCTGCGGGCCGGGACCGGGGGCAGCCTGGGCGCGGCGGCGATGCGCTACGTGCTCGCCTACCCCCAGGTCACGACGGTGGTGGTGGGGATCATGAGCGACGCGGAGCTGGAGGCCGCCCTGGCCGCCGCCAGCCCGCCGTATCCGGACGCTACGCTGCGCGACCGGGCCTACGCCACGGCGGCGCCGCCGCCCGCGCGCCGGGCGCTGCTGCGGCTGGCGCGCAAGGGCCTGTGGGAGGGCTACTTCCCCGAGTCCCTGGCCCCGCGCCTGGCGGCCGTGCTCGCCCGGCTGCGCCTCGCCCCCACCGACGCCCGGGC
>DATLLM010000690.1:0-2147 GCA_035537855.1 Chloroflexota bacterium
GTCCCCTGTCCCCTGCCCCCGCCACAAGCCCCGCTACCGGGGGGCGGAGGCCAGGCAGCCCCAGAACAGGATTCGCTTGAAGGGGTAGAAGTAGGGCCCGCCGGCGCCCAGCCGGGGCAGCAGCCGGCGCCGGTACTCCTCGAGGAACGCGGCGTAGTCGCCGGCCGAGAGGCGCCGCTCGTAGTCCGTCAGCAGCGTCCCCCGCACCCACTCGACCACGCTCTCCGGGCCCTCCAGGAGGTGCCCGTACACCTGCAGCCGGACGTGCTGCTGGGCGAACCCCAGGGCGTTGAGCAGTCCGGCGTACGCCTCGGGGGTGAGGATGTGGCTGCGCCGCACGTAGCCGTCGAGGCGCTCCTTGAAGGGCGATTCGGACGCCAGCGCCGCCGCCAGCAGGTGGGAGGGGTGGTCGTCGTTCGCCGGCACCTGCACCGCCACCTGCCCCCCCGGCGGCAGCCCGGCGGCGATCCGCCCCAGGATGGCCGGATGATCCGGCACCCACTGCAAGGCGGCGTTGGAGAAGACCAGGTCGTACCCCCCCGCCGGATCGAACGCGGCGATGTCCCCCGCCTCGAAGCGCAGCCCGCCGCCGGCGACGGCCGCGCTGCGGGCGAGCATCGCCGGCGAGCTGTCCAGCCCGACCGTCTCCGCCGCCCCCAGGCGCTCGTGGAGCACCCGGGTCAGCTCCCCCGTGCCGCAGCCCAGGTCGACCACCCGCCCGCCGCGGGGCCCGCGCGGCGCCCCTGGCGCCCCCCCGGGCGCCTCCCGGACGAGGCCCAGCAGGTCGTAGAAGGGCTGGCTGCGCTCCGCCCCGAAGCGCGCGTACTGATCCGGATTCCAGCTGTCTCCCGCCATCTCAGACCCGACTCTAGCAAGGCCGCGGCCCTAACCGGAGGGGGGTTCCCGGGGCCCGGCGACCGTGCTATAGTGCCCGCACTCGAGCGCGTCGCCGGAGGGTCTGTGTTTAACTCGGTCTCGGTGCCGGACACCACAACTGGATACGCCGCCGTCACGCCGGTCGGGGGAGAGGACGGTCCGTCAGGGACCGTCCGTGCGGTCGCCCGCAGCTGAGTCGCGCTCGCCGGGCCCCCTCGGGCCCACGGGCTCACCGCTCCCTCTCTCCCTCCCGCCGCCGTCACGGCGCGCACCTGTGGCCAGGTTGCGCCCCGTCGTAACTCCCGCCTCACCCGCCTCCAGCTGACGCCACCGCATCCGGTGCTGGTCCCGGCCGCCGCCCGCGGCGCCGCGCCCGCGCCGCCGGCGGCGGGCGAGTGCCCGGGCTGAGCGGCGCCGGCGCACCCCCGGTCGAGCCCTCGAAGACCACGGCGTCGGCCGTTCGCAGCGAGCACCCCCCGCATCCCCATCGAGAATCGAGAGGCCACAGGACGACCCGTCCTGTGGCCTCTCTGCGTCGCCCGCGCCGCGCCCGCGCGGCGCCCACCCCGAATACCCCGAACCGAACCGGAAGGAGCCCTGTTCCATGTCGCCAACCTCTGCGGTCTCTGCGGTCTCTGCGCGCGCCGCGGTGCTCAACCGCCGCTCGCTCGTCGACGTCCTCCGGCCGGCGCCGGCCTCCGGGCCAGCCCCGGCCACCCACCGGATCGGGAGACCACTCCGTTGTCCAGAAGCTACCGCCGCGTCGAGCGCGAGGCCATGCCCGTGTGGGCCCGGCCGCGCCGGCGCAGCACCGACGACTACTCGTCGTCGCGCGCGCGCACCGCGCACGGCGAGACCTTCCGCTGCCTGCACTGCAAGACCATCGTCGGCCCCCTCCCCTGGGGGGGGCGGCACCGCAACCACTGCCCGCTCTGCCTCCACTCGCGCCACGTGGACGGGCGCGTCCCGGGGGACCGGGCGAGCACGTGCGGTGGCAAGATGGCCCCCGCCGGGCTCTTCACCCGCCCGGACGGCGAGCAGATGCTCCTCCACCGCTGCCTGGCCTGCGACGTCGAGCGCCACAACCGGGTAGCGGCCGACGACCATCCGGTCGCCGTCCTCCGCCTGCCCCTGCTCCAGCCGGCCGCCCAGCCGGCCGCCCAGCCGGGCCGGCCGGACGCCGGCGGGCGGGAGCCGGCCGCCCGCCCGGCCTGAGTCGGCCCCCGCTCCCGGCCTGCGCCGCCACGCCCTCGATTGTACGGGTGTACGGG
>DATLLM010000691.1:0-2194 GCA_035537855.1 Chloroflexota bacterium
CCCGGGCCCTCGAGCTGAACGCCGCGGACGGCCTGCTGCGCGCCCGCCCGGACGCCCTCTCGGTCCTCGTGCGCGGGGAGGAGGACGCCGCCGCCCTGCGCCGGCTGCGCGCCGCCCTGGACGCCGCCCCGACCGCGGAGACCGGCCCCGATCTGCCCCTGGTGGTCTGCGTCCCGGCGGACGCGCCCGTCCTCGGCGCCGCCGTCGAGGACGCCGCCGCCGTCTGCCTGAACGTCGGCAGCGGGCCGTCGCCCGCGCTCGCAAACGCCCTGGCCGTCGTCGCCCGCGCCCGGCGCCCGCTCGTCCTGGAGGTCACCCCGGACCCGGCCCCGGACCAAGACCCGGACCCGACCGCTGCGGCGGCCGCCGGGGAGAGCGACCCGGCCCTGCCGGCCGGTCGCGCCGTCGCCCGCCTGCTCGACGCCGCCGCCGCGGCCACCGCGGCCGGCAACCAGGACCTCGTCCTCTCGGTCACGGCGCGCGATCCGGCGCTGGCCCTGCGCACCTACCGTCTGCTGTCCGGCCGGCTGGCCGCGTCCGGCCTCGACTACCCGCTGCACCTCGTCGCCTGGCCGGACGGCGACGCCCAGGAGGTGCTGCTGCGCGCCTCCGTCTTGCTCGGGGCGCTGCTGTGCGACGGAATCGGGGACTCGGTGCAGATCATGGGCGCCACCCGCGGCGGCCCCGGCCGCGCCCTGGACGACGCCACCCGGGCCCGCCTGGCCTTCAACGTCCTGCAAGGCGCCGGCGTCCGCCTGACCAAGACGGAGTTCGTCGCCTGCCCCTCCTGCGGGCGCACCCTCTTCGACCTGCAGGAGACCACCGAGCGAATCCAGCGCCAGACGGGGCACCTCAAGGGAGTCAAGATCGCCGTCATGGGATGCATCGTCAACGGCCCGGGCGAGATGGCCGACGCCGACTTCGGCTACGTCGGCGGGGCCCCCGGCAAGGTCAACCTCTACGTCGGTAAAGAATGCGTCGAGAAGGGCGTCCCGGCGGGCGTCGCCGACGCCCGCCTGATCGACCTCATCCGGCGCCACGGCAAGTGGGTGGACGTCCCGTGAGCGGCGCGAGCGGCGCGAGCGGCGCGAGCGGCGCCCCGGCGACCCCGCCGGAGGGGACTCCCGGGACCCCCGGGACCCCCGGGACCCCCGGGACTCCTGGCGTGACCCGGGTGATGCTGGTGGACGATCAGCGCCTCTTCCGGCGCGGGGTGCAGGCGACGCTCGCCGCCCTCCCGGACGTGGAGATCGTGGGCGAGACCCAGAACGACGACGACGCCCTGCAGGCGGTCGCCGCCGCCCGCCCGGACGTGGTCGTCCTGGGCGAGCTCGGCGGTGGCTGGGACGTCTTCGCCGCCACGCTGCGCCGCGAGCTACCCCGCACCGGGCTGGTCGTGCTCCTCGACCACGTGGTCGAGGAGGACCTCTTCTTCGCCCTCAAGGCCGGCGCCTGCGCCTGCCGCCCCCGCGTCATCGACGGCCCGGCCCTGGTGGACGTCGTGCGGCAGGCCGCCCGCGGGGAGTGCGTCATCCACATGAGCGACGTCACCGGCAGCGGGCCGTCGCGCCGGATCATGGCCCGGCCGGGGATGGCCCCGGAGCACATGCCGGCCGAGCCGGTCACCCCCTGCCCCCTCTCGGACCGCGAGATGGAGATCCTGGCCGGCGTCGCCGAGGGCTGCTCCAACAAGGAGATCGGGCAACGCTGCGGCATCTCCGACCAGACGGTCAAGAACCACCTCACCACCGTGCTGCGCAAGCTCGGCGTCGGCGACCGCACGGAAGCGGTGGTCATCGCCCTGCGCAACCGCTGGCTGAAGCTGGAATCGATCAAGCTGGGGCGCGAGGCCACCGAAGCCGCGTGAAACCGAAGACGGGTCCGACGATGTCGTCGTGCGGGGAGCAGGAGCCGCGGTAGCCGTAGAGCACGGTCTTGCGCGGGCAGCAAGAGAGGCGGCAGCTGTAGAGCCCGATTTTGCGCGGGCAGCGGGAACGGCGGCACCCGTAGAGCACGGTCTTGCGCGGGTACGTCCGCTGGGAGCCGCGGCCAGGGGGCCGCGATACCCTACCTACGCCGGCAACGAGTCCGGGGCGGGGAGGCCCGCTGCCGGACGGCGCCGCCGGCGCTTCGCCCACGTCCCGGCCGTCGAGGGCCCCGGGCCAACCCCCGCGGTCGTGCGTCGCCCACCGGT
>DATLLM010000692.1:0-2062 GCA_035537855.1 Chloroflexota bacterium
GGGCGGCACGTTCAGCGCCAACCCCCTGACCATGGCCGCCGGCCTGGCGGCGATGACCCGGATGACGCCCGAGGCGTACGCGCGGCTGGACGCCCTCGGCGAGCGCCTGCGCACCCGGGCGACGGCGGCCTTCGCCGCCGCCGGCGTCCCCGGGCAGCTCACCGGGGACGGCTCGCTCTTCCGCATCCTGCTCACGGCGACGCCGGTGACGGACTACCGCAGCTCCCTCGCCGGGGCCCTCCCCGGCGACCGCATGGCGCGCCTGCACCGCCTGCTGCTCGAGGAGGGGGTCATCGTCTCCACCAGCGGGCTGGGCTGCCTCTCCACGCCGATGGGCGAGGAGCAGGTGGACGCCTTCGTCGCCGCCCTCGACCGGGTGCTGCCCCGGCTGGCAGAGGACTGAAGCGGCCGTCCGGATGGCCCGGCCGGCCGGGGCGGGGGAGACCGCCGACAATCCGGTCGACGCGCGTCGGCCGACCAGCTTGAGGTGAACGGGATCTGGATATGGAGAGACTCCGCGTCGGCATCCTCGGCCTCGGCCGGGGGCTTACCCACCTGCGCAACTTCCTGGCCCTGGAAGAGGCCGAGGTCGTCGGCGCCTGCGACCGGCTGCCCGCGCGCCGCCAGCGGGGCCAGGAGCGCGTCGACCAGGCCGGGGCCGCGACCCGCATCGTCCCCGAGCTGGACGACCTGCTGGCGATGCGCCCGGACGCGATCGTCGTCGCCAGCAACGGGCGCATCCAGGTGGAGCACGCCATCCGGGTGATGGAGGCCGGGTGCCACGTCCTCTCCGAGGTGCCGGGGGCGTTCACCGAGGAGGAGTGCGTCCGCCTGCGGGAGGCCGTCGAGCGCACCGGGCGGACCTACATGCTCGGCGAGAACACCTGCTACTGGGACTTCTTCCGCTACTTCCGCAAGTGGGTGGCCGAGGACCGTTTCGGCCCCATCTCCATCGCCGAAGGGGAGTACATCCACCACCTGCCGCACACCCTGATGACGCCGGAGGGCGGGCGGATGACGCCGTCCGAGGCGCGGGCCCAGGGGCGCACGGACGCCGTGCCGATCTGGCGCGCCGACCAGCCCCCCATCCAGTACCTGACCCACGACCTGGGGCCGCTGCTCGAGGTGCTGGACGACCGCTGCGTCTCCGTCTCCTGCCGCAGCGCGCCCTGGCGCTCGGTCGAGGCCCCCCTGCGCTCGGACGGCCAGATCGCCCTCTTCCAGACCGCCCGGGGCGCCCTGATCAAGATCATGGTGACCCTGAACACGCACCGCCCCGGCGAGCACCGCTACCGCATCTTCGGCGTCGACGGCGGCGCCGAGTGGTTCAGCTACGAGGGCCAGAGCCGGCGCTTCTCCCGCGGCGACGCGGAGCGCGACGGCTGGGAGGTGGTGCCCATCGGGTTCGCCGCCCGGGGAGACGACGCCACCGCCGGGCACGGCGGCGCCGACCTGAAAGTGGCCCGCAGCTTCACCCGCGCCATCCTGGCGGGCGAGCCGGCGCCGATCGACGTCTACCGGATGATCGAGTACACCCTGCCGGGCATCCTGGCCAACAAGTCGGCTGAGCTGGGCGGGACGCCGATCTCCATCCCCGACCTGCGGCGCACGCCCTTCGACCACGTCACCTTCTGGGACACGGTGCCGCTGCCGGAGAGCGATCCGCCGGCGACGCCGTACCGCGCCCAGAGCGATGCGCTCATGGGGTAAAGAGTAGGTTCGTGGGGGCTGCGCCCCCACACCCCCCGTGGGGGAGCCACCGCTCAGGCCACCGGAGTGGGCGCACCCCGGGCGGGCCCCACCCGGGGGGACGGGCGCAGCCAGGGGCGGCGTGCTCCGCCGGCGGGGACCGGCGCCGCGCCCGCGTGGGGGCGCCACCGCTCGGGCCACCGGGAGTGGGCGCACCCAGGGCGGGCGCCGCCGGGGGCTCAGGTCCCGATGTCCTCCGCCCAGAGATCGGGATGGGCGGCGATGAAGGCGGTCATCAGCGCGCGGCACTCCGGGAGGTCGAGATCGACGACGCGCACGCCGTGCCGGCTGAGGAGGTCCGGGGCGCCCGGGA
>DATLLM010000693.1:0-5750 GCA_035537855.1 Chloroflexota bacterium
CCCTGCGCCTCAACGTGCGCGCCGGCGGCGACGAGGCCCTGTGGAAGTTCCTCGAGCCGCAGCTCAAGGAGAAGCTGCCCACCGTCTCCTACGCCGTCGAGGGCATCGCCGGGGACTTCTCCCAGTTCCTGGAGAAGGTCACCGTCCTGGCGGCCTCGGCCCAGCTGGGCGACGTCATCTACAGCACCACCACCTCGGGGCTGTTCGACGTCCTGTTCAACGCCCGCCTGATCCGCCCGGTGGACGACCTGGTGCGAGCGGACAGGTACGACCTGAAGATCTTCTTCCGCCCGGGCACCGACCTGCTCACCCGGGAGGGCAAGCTCTACGCCCTGCCCAACACCTGCCAGCCCGGCTCGGTCGTGGTCTTCTACAACAAGCGCATGGTGGACGGGGAGGGCCTGGGGGCCGGCCTGGCCAACGCGGACTGGACGCCGGATGAGGCCGTCGCCGCCGGGCGCCGGCTGACCAAGGGCGCGGGCGACGTCTGGGGCTGGGCGCCGGACACCACCGCCAACGGGGTCATCGCCGTCGTGCAGAGCTTCGGCGGGCGGTGGCTCTCCAAGGACGGCAAGAAAGCCGAGCTGAACACCCCGGCCACCCGCCAGGCGCTCACCTACCTGTCCGACCTGATCCAGCGCCACAAGGTGGCCCCGCCACCCGGCGCCGTCGCCGGCGGCGCCCTCGCCGGATTCCTCTCCGGCAAGGTGGCCATGTACACCGGCTCGACCTCGGACGCCACCCGCCTGCTGACCCAGACCGACGTCGAGGTCGGCACCACCCTCGTCCCCCGGGTGCGCAAGGACCTGCCCCGGGGCATCATGCGCGTCGACGGCTACTCCCTCTCCGCCAGCACCAAGTACCCCCGCGAGGCCTGGGAGGCGATCAAGGTGGTCGCCGGGCAGGAGGGGTCGCTCATCCGGGCGGACGTCCCCGGGGGCTCCGGCACCCTGGGCTGCACCCCCAGCGCCTGGTCGAACCCGGAGGTGCTGCGCAAGCGGGGGACGATGCAGCAGGTCTTCGTCCGCGTCCTCGGCGAGGCGGAGGTCAACCAGATGGCCGGCAACTACCGCAACGACGAGTACCAGCAGGCGATGACCCAGCGCCTCGATCCGGTGTGGAAGGGGGAGGCGCAGATCAACGACGCCCTCATGCTCGACCTCCAGCAGGCGGTGCAGGTCGTCCTGGAGAAGCCCCGGGTGGCCTGATCCGCGCGCCCCGCCGCCTGCGTGCCTTGCCCGGCATATGCCTGTGTGGTAATATACAACCCGCGGACAGCCGCTGCCGGTCCGGCAGCGGGACGGTGCGGGGCGGCCGGGCGAACGGCCGAACGAGCGGGCCGCCTCGCGGGAGGAGCGGAGCGTGGAAGGTGAAGGATCGCTCGAGCAGGTCGCCGGCCGCTGGCGCCTGCGCTTCGTGCGCACCCTGGCCCACCCGCCGGAGCGCGTCTGGCGGGCGCTGACCGAGCCGGAGCACCTGGCCGTCTGGTTCCCGACCGAGATCCACGGCGAGCGCGCCGCCGGGGCGGCGCTGCGCTTCGTCTTCGCCGGCGACGAGGGTCCCCCCATCGCGGGCCAGATGCTGGTCTACGACCCGCCGGCGGTGCTGGAGTTCCGCTGGGGCGAGGAGACGCTGCGCTTCCAGCTCGAGCCGCAGGGCGCCGGCTGCCGGCTGACCTTCCTGAACACGTTCGACGAGCAGGGCAAGGCCGCCCGGGACGCCGCCGGCTGGCACGCCTGCCTGGACGTCCTCGCCTACCACCTGGACGGCCGGGAGCTGCCCTGGGGCCCGAACGAGCGCTGGGCGCAGCTGCACCCCGTCTACGTCGAGCGCTTCGGGCCGGAGGGGGCCACCGTCGGGCCGCCGGCGGGCCACCCCGCCGCCACCGGCTGACCGGGGCCCGCGGGGCCCGCGGGCCCCGCGGGGGCGAGCGGGGCCGTGGCCGCCAGGCGGTGCGCCGTGTCGGCGAGGCGCCGGGTGGTGGCGTGGGCCGGCCGGGCCAGCAGATCGTCCGGGCGCCCGTCCTCCACCACCCGCCCCCCGTGGATCACCAGCATGCGGTGCACCAGGGGTGCCACCGCCAGCACGTCGTGGCTGACCACCAGCAGGGCGGCGCCGGTGGCGGTCAGCACGGCGTCCAGCAGGCGCAGGACGCCGGCGGCGACGCTGGGATCGAGCGCGCTGGTCGGCTCGTCCGCCAGCAGCAGGGTGGGGTCGGTCACCAGCGCCCGGGCGAGGGCGACGCGCTGGCACTGCCCGACGCTCAGCTCGTGGGGCAGCCGGCTGAGATCGAGGCCGCCCAGGCGCACTTCGCTCAGGGCCCGCTGCACGGCCGCCCGGCGCGCCGCCCGGTCGGGCCGGGGGGTGCGGTCGCGCAGGGGCTCGGCGACGAGCTGCTCCAGCGTCCAGCCCGGATTGAGCGAGGCCACCGGGTCCTGCAGCAGCAGCCCCGTGCGGGTGCCCGGCCGGCGCTGCACCGTCCCCGCGGTGGGGGTGCGGTAGCCGCTGACCACCGAGAGGAGGGTGGTCTTGCCGCAGCCGGAATCGCCGACCAGGGCGATCCGCTCGGCGGGGCGCACGTCCAGGGTGACGCCGTCCAGGGCGAGCGTCTTGCCGTAGCGCACGGTGACGTCTTGCAGCCGCACCACCGGCTCGGCGCTGTCGTTCGCGCCGTTCACGCGGCGGCCCCGGTCACCACCGGGCAGGCGACGCCGTCGACCAGCGGGGGGGGCGGGCCGGCGGCGCAGGCCGCCTGCGCCAGGCGGCAGCGGGCGCTGAAGGCGCAGCCCGGCGGCGCCGGGGTCAGCGGCGGCAGCTCGCCTTCCAGTGGCTCGGGCAGGCCGGCGCCCGGGCGGGGCATGGCCGCCACGAGGGCGCGGGTGTAGGGGTGGCGCGGCCGGCCGATCACGGCCGCGGCCGCGCCGACCTCGACCACCCGCCCGGCGTACATCACCGCCAGGCGATCGGCCACCTGGGCGGCCAGGCCGAGCTGGTGGGTGATCAGCAGCATGGCGGCCGGGGCCTCGTCCGCTCCCCGGGCCTGGGTGTGCAGCCGCTCCCGCAGCCCGAGCACCACGTCCACCGCGAGGGAGGCGTCGAGGGAGGCCGTCGGCTCGTCCGCCAGCAGCAGGCGGGGCCGGTTGACCGACGCGGCGGCGATCGCCGCCCGCTGCAGCATGCCCCCGCTCCACTCGTGGGGGTACTGGCGCGCCCGGCGCTCCGGCTCGGGGATGCGCAGCTCGCGCAGCAGCCCCACCGTCCAGTCCCACAGCGCCTGCCCCGCCGCCTGCCGGCTGTGCAGGCGCCGCGCCTCGACCACGTGCTCGCCGACGCGCATCACCGGGTTGAAGGCGCTCATCGGGTCCTGCACCACCAGCCCGGCGATCTGCCCCCGGATGCGCTTCGCCGCTCCCGGCGGGCAGGCGTAGACGTCGATCCCGGCCAGGTCGACGCTGCCCCGCACCGCGGCCGACGCCGGCAGCAGGCGCAGCACGGCGGTGGCCAGGGTGCTCTTGCCGCAGCCGCTCTCGCCGACCACGGCCAGCGTCTCCCCCGGGGCGACCTGCAGGTCGATCCCCCGCAGGGCCTGTACGCCGCCGGCGTAGGTGACGTGCAGGTCGCGCACGGTCAGGACGGCGCCGCCGGCCGCCGGGGCCCTCACCGGCGCCCCTCCCGGCCCCGCTGCCAGGTGGGGTCGAGGACGTCGCGCAGGGCGTCGCCGCAGAGGTTGGCGCAGAGCACGGTGAAGAAGATGCAGGCCCCGGGCACGACCATCAGCAGGGGGTGCAGGGCGAAGGTGATGCGCCCGTCGTTGAGCATCGCCCCCCACTCCGCGGCCGGGGGCTGCACGCCCAGACCGAGGAAGCTCAGTCCGGCGACGGCGAGCACGACGCTGCCCAGGTCGAGCGTCGCCAGCACCGCCAGCTGCCCGGCCACCGCCGGGATGACGTGGCGCCAGACGACGGCCACCGGGGGGGCCCCGTGGACGCGGGCCACGAGCACGTACGGGCGCTCCCGCTCGCGCAGCACCATCGTCCGGATCAGGCGGATGTACCAGGGGGCCTGGGCGATGGTCAGGGCCAGGATCAGGGTGCCCAGGCTGGGGCCCAGCGTCCCCACCAGGGCGAGGGACAGCACGAGCCCCGGCAGCCCCAGCTTGACGTCCACCACCCGCATGATGGTGGCGTCGACCGCCCCCCCGGCGAAGCCGGCCAGGCAGCCGAAGACGATGCTCACCGCCAGCACGGCGCCGACCACGGCGACGGCGGTGCCGAGCGAGCGGTGGGCCCCGTCCACCGTCCGCGAGAGCAGGTCCCGCCCCAGGTAGTCCGTGCCCAGCGGGTGCGCCGCCGACGGCGGCTGCAGCTTCTCCAGGATGTTCACTTCCGTCGGGTCGTAGGGGGTCAGGTGGGGCCCGACCAGGGCGACGAAGGCCACCAGCAGCAATCCGGCCAGCCCGAGCACGCCGCTGCGGTGGGCCAGCAGGCGGCGCAGGGTGCGGAAGCGTCGCGCCCCGGGCGCGGCCAGGGCGGCCGCCGGCGCCGCGGCCGGCGCCGTGCCGGCGGTGGCCTCGATGGCCGACTCGCTCACCGCCACGGCGATCCGGCCTCCCTTCCGGCCAGGGGCGCGCGCAGAGGGGCCACGCTCAGCGCTGCGCCTGCTGGCGCAGGCGGGGGTCGACCGTCATCGCCAGCAGGTCGGCGCCCAGGTTGCACAGGATGAAGATGCCGGCGCTGATGACGGCGAAGCCCTGCACCACCGGCAGATCGCGGGCGCCGATGGCGTCCACGATGTACAGCCCCATCCCCGGCCAGGTGAACACCGTCTCCACCGCGGCTGCCCCGCCGAGCAGCCCGCCGATCCCCAGGGCCAGGACGTTGATCCCGGGCAGGGAGGCGTTGGGCAGGGCGTGGCGGACGAGGACGTGCCACTGCCCGGCGCCGCGGGCGCGCATCACCAGGGCGTAGCGCCGCCCCAGCTCCCCCACCAGACCGGCGCGCAGGATGCGGGTCAGCACGGAGGCCAGCCCCAACCCGAGGACGAAGGCCGGCAGGGGCAGGTGGGCCAGGTCCGGCTTGGCCAGGGCGGACGTCCAGCGCAGGCGCACGGCGAACAGGTCGAGCAGCAGCAGCCCGATCCAGAAGCTGGGCAGGCTGGTGCCGACGAGGGCGAACATCCGGGCCGCCTGATCCGGCCAGCGGTCCTGGTGGCGCGCCGCGAGCAGGGCCAGGGGGAGGGCGATGGCCACCGCCACCACCACGCCGCCGGCGGCGAGCAGGAGCGTCGCCGCCACCCGGCTGGCCAGCTCCCGCTCCACCGGCTGCTTCGAGCGGTAGCTGATCCCCAGCTGGCCGCGGACGAGCTTGCTCAGCCACACGGCGTACTGCTCCGGCAGCGGCCGGTCGAGCCCCAGCTCCTGGCGCAAAGCGGCCACCTGGGCCGGCTCCGGCTCCAGATTCCCCCGGCCCCGGATGGTGCGCTCGGCCGGATCGCCCGGGGTCAGGGGCAGCAGGGCCCAGACCAGCAGGGTCATCCCGAACAGGGCCAGCAGGGCCTGCCCCAGCCGGGCGGCGATCCGGGGCGGCCCGGGTCGGGGGCGGCGTGGTGACGTGCGCCGGGTGATCGCCGCCCGGCTGGGGCAGGCCCTGCTGGCCCTGTTCGGGATGACCCTGCTGGTCTGGGCCCTGCTGCCCCTGACCCCGGGCGATCCGGCCGAGCGCACCATCCGGGGCCGGGGGAATCTGGAGCCG
>DATLLM010000694.1:0-3294 GCA_035537855.1 Chloroflexota bacterium
GTGGTTGGCGGTAGTGGTCAGCCAAGCACCGGGGTTGGGGGGTATGCCGTCGGCCGGCCACCGCTGGACGGCGGTCGCGAACGCGTCGGCGGCCGCCTCCTCGGCGACGTCGAGGTCCCCGAACCGCCGGGTCAGGGCGGCGACCACCCGCGCCCACTCCTCGCGGTGGGCCCGGGTGATCGCCGCCCGGACGTCGATCCCGCTCACTCGTCCAGGAACGGCCGCACCTCCACCTTCCGATTGCAGACCTTCGCCCCCTCGGCGGCGAGCGCGAGCGCCACGTCGAGGTCGGGGGCCTTGATGATCCAGAGGCCGATGAGGTGCTCCTTCGTCTCCAGGAAGGGGCCGTCGGTGAACACCGCCTCCCCGTCCCGGTTGTCGATGACGGTGGCCGTGTCCGGCGCCGCGAGGCCGCCGGCGAAGACCCAGTGGCCCTCCGCCTCGAGCCGGTCGTTGTACGCGCCGATGGCCGCCATCTCATCCGGGGTGGCGAGGCCGGCCTCGTCGCCGATCACGGACACCAGGTACTGCATCTCGGATCCTCTCCTGCGGTTCGGGACCCCCTCGGGGGCGGCCGCTCACCCCTACTACGAACACCACGGCCCGAATCCGACACCGCCTCCCGGACCTCGTTCGAGGACTTGCAGCGGCGCTGATCCGGACCGGGCGCTCTCGGCGCCCACGGGTCCGTCTCCGCCCACTGTCCCTTGTCCACGGGCGTAGGCGCCGGGCCCCGCGGGCGCGCCGCCGGCCTCAGCCCTCCGCGATCAGGGGCTGCGCCTCGCGGGCGGCGTCCTCCAGCGCCTCCCGCGGCGTCCGCTCGGCGGCGCCGGCCGCGTCGCGGGCCCGCGCCAGGATGCCGATGACGTCCTCCCAGCGGGACAGCTTGGGCGTCGGCCGGGCGTAGCCGAGCATGCGCACGAACGGCCGGATGCGCGGCTCGTCCCGGGCGTAGGCCTGCCACCGGGCGTGCTGCTCCGAGGCGCGCCAGGGGGGCAGGGTGGTCGTCGCCACCAGGTACTCGGCGTTCACCTCGGGGGTGACGTACCAGTGCACGAAGCGCCAGGCCAGCTCCTCGGCGCGCCCGGTGCGCAGCACGGCCAGGCTGTGCCCCCCGACGGTGGTCGCCTGCGCCCGGCGCCGGGGCAGCTCCGCCGTCGTCCAGGGGAACGCGTCCTTGATCCGCAGCTGCAGGGCACTGATGTTGCCCGGCGGGATGTGCCAGAGGGCGACGCCGCCGGCCTCGCCGTTGGCCGGGTCGGGGTACGGCGCCACCCGGTAGCGGTGGACGAGGTCCACCTGGAACTGCAGCGCCTCCACCGCCGGGGGCTGCGTCCACAGCACCACGCGGCGCTGGGCGTCCACCAGATCGCCCCCGTTCTGCCAGATGGCAGCGAGGAGGGGGGAGACCGGATCGGCCGTGCCCCGGGGGAAGACGGTGCCCCAGACGTCCTTGTCGCCGTCCTTGCCGGTGAGGCGCCGCGCCTGCTCGAGCAGGTCGTCCCAGGTGGCGGGCGGGCTGCCGGCGTCCAGTCCCTGGCGCTGGTACAGGGCGGCGTTGAGGGCCAGCCCGGAGCTGTTCAGGACGTACGGCACCACCGCCAGCTTGCCGTCGAAGGTGGCCATCTCCCGCGCCGCCGGCAGCAGGTCCGCCAGGTTGAGACGGGTGGCGCCCCGGGAGAGGGTCTCCGCCGGCACCACCACCCCTTTCTTGACCAGCAGGGGCACCTGGGCCAGGTTGTAGGTGACCACGTCCGGGACCTCGCCCCCGGCGAGCATGGCGGCGAGCTTCTGGTAGTAGGTGCTGCTGAACACCCCCTCGATGCGGATCGCCGGGTGCTGCTCGCGGAAGCGGGCCAGCAGGGTGTCGGTGATCGGGCCGTGCCCCTGGGTCGGCCCCCACTGGTGGAGGTAGGTGAGCTGGACCGGGGGGCCCGCCGCCCCGGCGGGCGCCTCACCGCCGGTGGCCCCCCCGGCGCCGGGGGCGGCGCAGGCCGCGCCGAGCACGCCGCCGGCGAGGGCCGCTCCCGGGATGGCCGCGGCGGCGCGCCGCCGGGTGGTTCGCTGCCACATCCCCGTTGCCCTGCCTCTCCGCCGGCCAGCATAGCGCGCCCTGCCAGGGCCGCGTCGCCGCCCCCGCCGTGTGCGCGGCGCCGCGAGCCCGTGCAACGGCGGTGCAGGAGCGACCGGCCTGCCCCGCCTGCTTCGCCCGCGACCTCCGAGCCACGAAAGGCAGCGCCCGGGCGACGCTCCGGGTGTCCAGGGTGTGCGTCGTCTTCAGGCCTCGTCCGGGACGGCCGCCCGTCGCGCCGGGTCGGGCGGTTGCGGCCCACCGGCGGCCGTGCTACCTTCCGCGCCGGTGCATCCTGTGCGGTCCGGCGCGATTGGCCGGAGGGTGACCGGGAGGAGACGGCGATGACCAGCGCACGGGGGCGCCTGCAACCGCCAGGGGAGAACCCCGCCGGCGAGCACGCGCGGCGCGGGGCGCAACGGAAGCCCGCGGACACCGGGGCGCCGGTGCCCGCGGGGGCGCTCGGCGGCCCGACCGCGGCCGTGGCCCGCGCCGGGCGAGGGGAACCACGGCTGGCGCGGCTGGCGCGGCTGGCCGACCCCGGCACCGGGCGGGCGCGCGAGGCGCACCTGCTGCACCTGCAGCGGGCCTACGGCAACGCGGCCGTGCTGGGGCACCTCCAGCGGGTGCGGGCCCCGGCGGTCGGGGTCGCCGATCCGGACGCGCGCACCCCGGTGGCCGCCGGTCACCCCATCGAAGCCCGCCGCAGCGGGCCGGGCGGGCGCGAGGCGGTGACGCCTGATCTCGTCGCGGCGCCGGCGGCGGTGACCGGCGATCGCGGCACGCCTGCGCCTACCGGCCCGGCGCAGATCCAGCGGTGGAAGGACGATGGGCACGTCCTCACCACCGAGACGGCCGCCGAGGCGGTGTTCCCCGAGGTGGCCCCCTTCTTTCGGAGAATCGGCGCGAAGCGGGACGCGTTCATCGCGGCGCTGGGGAAGGCGTCCCTGCGGATGGACGAGGTCGTCCCGCACCTCACCGACCGGTTCATGCCCGGCAGCGGCGCCAAAGGGCAAACGACGTTCTACGGGTTCGTGGGGACGCTCGTCGCGTCCGGCGTGGGCGACAAGCTGGGCGTGACCCCCCGCCAGGGCCAGACGCGCCGGGGGATCAAGGGGGAGGGCCCCGACCACGGCGAGGCCGGCTACTACGACATCCCCAGGGCGTCGGCCATCGCCGGGAACGTGGCCCGGACGGACAAGTACGTCAACGAGGCGGTGCAG
>DATLLM010000695.1:0-2683 GCA_035537855.1 Chloroflexota bacterium
GCCGGCGCCGTCGTCGGCCACCTCCACCTCGATCCCGCTGCCGCCGGCCGGGCCGTCCGGGACGTCCGGGCCGGCCGGCCCGGACGGGTCCGGTCCCGGCAGCTCCCGGGCGGTGACCACCACCCGGCCCGTCTCCCGATCCTCGAGGCCGTGCAGGATGGCGTTGCAGATCAGCTCGTTGAGGATCAGGGCCAGCAGGGTAGCGCTGGAGGAGCCGACCGGGCCGCCGCCGCCGCCGGTGCCGACGGGCACGTTGGCCCGGTCCGTCTCCACCACGATCCGCTTCTCCCGCGGCAGCAGATCGGCGACGGCGATGTCCGCCACCCGGCGGGCGATCTCCGAGACGGTGGTCTGCCCGAAGCTCTCCTTGGAGAGCAGGTCGTGGGCGGCGCTCAGGCTCTGAATCTGGGCGTGGGTGACGGCCAGCACCTGGGCCGCTTCCTTGTTCTGCGTCCGCCGCGCCTGCAGCCGCAGCAGCGAGGCCATCATCTGCAGGTTGTTCTTCACCCGGTGATGCATCTCCATCAACAGGGTGCTCTTCATCTCCGCGCTGCGCCGCATCTCCTCGTAGAGGCGGGCGTTCTCCATCGCGATGGTGGCGTCGTTGGCGAACGTGAACAGGATCTCGATCTGGTCGCGGCTGAACTCCAGGCGGTCGCGGGTGTAGACGGAGATGCCCCCCAGCACCCGGTTGCGGCTGATCAGGGGGACGGAGAACATGGACCGGTAGCCCTCCTCCGCCACCCAGCGGGCCGCCGACGAGCGTTGCAGCCGCGGGTCCTGCTGGGCGTCGAGGATGACGATCGCCCGGCGCTCGGAGACGGCCAGCCCGACGGCGCCCTCGCCGACCTTCACGGCCACCTTCTGGTAGGCCTCGGAGAGGTTATGGTGGGCGACGATCTTGAGCAGCTGCCGCTCCTCGTCCAGCTCGAAGATCCCGGCCATGTCGGTGCCGGTGATCATCGCCGCCTGGCGGGCCATCACCGAGAGCACCTGGTGCACGTCGAGGCTGCTGACCAGGGACTCGGTGACCCGCTTGAGGGCCTGCAGCTGCTGCACCTTCTCTTGCAGGCGCTCGTCGGTCAGCCCGTAGAGCCGGGCGTTCTCGATGGCGATGGCGATCTGCCCGGCCACCGTCTCGGCGAACGCGATGTCCTCAGGGGAGAACTCCTTGATGTCGCGGGTCTGGATGGTCAGCACGCCGACCAGCTTGTTCGTCGCCTCGTTCGCCCGGAAGAGGATGATCGGCACCGAGAGGTAGCCGTGGTAGGGCTCCTCCATCAGCGACGGGACGTAGGCGAAGCGCCGGTCGCGCCAGGCGTCGGCGAGGGCCACCGGGCGCCCGTACTCCGCCGTCCAGCCGGCGATGCCTTCGCCGAGGGCGAGCGAGGTGTGCCCGACCGCTGCCGGGTTGAGGCCTCGCGTCGCCCGCAGCACCAGGCGCCCCGAATCCTCGTAGAGGAAGATGGTGGTGACGTCCGCCCGCATCACCTCGGCGACGACGTCCACCGTCTGGGACAGCACGTAGGACAGGTCGAGGCTGGAGTTGACGGCGGCGTTGATCTTCTGCAGCGCCGCCAGCTCGGCCACCTTGGCCGTCAGGCGCTGCTCCGTCTCGCCCGTCGGGTGGGTCACCTCGAGGTAGCCGGCCACCAGCTCGCTCAGGATGCGGCGCTTCACCGAGCGCAGGGCGCGCAGCTCCTGGCTGCCGGGGAGGGCGCTGATGGTCAGGGCCGAGAGGCGCGTCGCCGCCCGCCCGACGGCGTCGGGCAGCAGGTCGTTCTGGTCGCCCTCGTGGCCGTCGCCGGGGGAGACGATCGCCCGGTCGGCGAGGATCGCCGCCTCCCGGCGCACCGCCCGCAGCATCAGGCTGAAGCCGTCGTTGCTCGCCTGGCGCAGGAGGCGGTGCCAGCGGGGGTGGTCGGTGTCCCCGGCGACCACCTCGATGTCCCCGTCCGGTCCGTTCTCGCTCAGCAGCCACTGGCAGAAGGCGAACGTCTCCTGCGGCGCGGTGCCGGTCGCCGGGAGCGTTGTCGTTTCCATCCCCGTATCGCCGTCCCTCTCACTCCCGATTCTACTCGCCTGCGGTCAGGTATCCGGTTGGGCTAATCGGGTCCGGGGCATCCTGAGGGCCGTTACAATCGCCAGCACCTCAACCCTTCCTGTTCGAGGAGAGCGCACCCCCGATGTTGTCAGATCCTCGTAGCGTCGACCGACTGCTGGGTTACATGAGCAAGGCGGTCTGGCTGATCATGGCCTACAGCTTCGGTACGATGGTCGGCCGGCTGATCCTGCTCTGGAAGTAGCCCCCGGCGGGGACGGCCCGCCCCCCGGCCTCCGCACCGCGCCCGGCGGCTCGCTTCCGGCCCGGCCCGGTTCCCTCCGACTTGCGGGAACTTTCCCCGCCGGCGTGGCGTCTGACCACCCGAGGTGGATCGGACATGAGCACGGAACCGGAATCGAACGGGCCAGCCGCCGGCAGCGTCGGGCTGCTGCGCCGGCCCGCTGGCGTCTCCCGCCGGGCGGCCGTCTGGCTGGCCCTCGGCGCCGTCGCCCTCGTCCTGGCGGCGCTGCTCAGCCCCTTGCTGCCGCGGGGCGGTCGCCCCGCCACGCTCGCCCTGCTCCCGTCCCGCCCCGAGGCCGCTGAGCCGGTCGCCGACGGCGCCGCCCTCAAGTCCGGCAG
>DATLLM010000696.1:0-2809 GCA_035537855.1 Chloroflexota bacterium
GCCGGGCGGGGGCGGGATGATCTGGGCCGCGCCGACGGTGCGCACGATGCCCGCCGTCCGGCCGGTGATCTCGATCCGGGCCGCCACGATGTTGGTGTTGCCCTTCACCGTCCCGGTGAGCCGCACCCGGCGGGCGACGACCGCCACGTCTCCCTCCACCGTGCCGTCGATCGTCGCCTCGCTGGCGATGACGTACAGGTCCTTGGGCACCACGGCGCCGGCCGGCAGCTCGTAGACCTCCCCCCCGCCGAAGGTGGCGCTGGCCGGCGCCTGCGCCGGGGGCAGCGCCAGCAAGGACGCCAACACGACGGCCAGGAGGCCGGCGCCGGGGCGCGGTACGACCATGGAGTGCACCTCCTCGGGCTCCAGGCTTTGGTCAAGGATGAGGATCAGGCACGCTCGGCTCATCGCCAACTCACGGCCGCCTCGGGGCGCCAGGCCGAACCCGGCCAGCGGGGCGGGGCCGCGGACGGGGGTCACGCGGTGGGCGACTCGGCCGCGTCCCGGCGATGGGTGATCAGCCACGCGGCCCGGGCGCACCAGCGCAACCGCCGGCGGCGAGCACCGCCCGGACCGCTTCGGGCGGCAGCCACATCGGGGCCTCCCACTGTCCGTCCTCGCCCAAGTTCCCAGCGCGCGCCTGTGCTGATCGGGGTTCATCGGGAACGAGGTGCATCCGGGGGTGCGGCGCGGCCGCGGCCCGAGGCGGAGAGTTCCGCCGGGGCGGTGGAGTCCCGGCGGCCGCGCCCGGGGCGCCCCGGGCGCTACTGGGGGACGTTCTGGGGGAAGGCGGCCGCGTAGTCCGTCCCGGTGTTGGCCCGCTCGGTCTGGTAGCCCTCCGGGTTGCCCGGGTCGTAGGTCAGGATGGTGCGCTGGAAGGCCTGCACCGTGATGGGGTAGTCCGTCAGCGGGATGACCTGGCCGCCGACGATCCGCCCCTTGCTCACGACGGCCGGGGCGGGCTCGGTGCTGGGCACGCCGATGTCGTGGAGCCAGCCCCCCGGGAAGAGGTCCGTGCGGTTCAGGTAGTCCCAGAAGTAGGGGGGCACGGTGTGGCCGGGCACCGGGGCGAGGTCGGCGGCGTAGGGCACGAAGACGGCGCCGTCGGGGAGGGTCGCGGTGCCGCCGGCGAAGCCGGCGGGGGGCGAGACGCGGAGGGCCGGCTGCGCGAGCTGGGTGATCGTGGCGTACGTCACGGTGGAGGCGTCGCCCCCGACCGGCCGGGGGCTGTTGGCGGCGGCCATCTCGTCCACCAGGAGGCCGTACTCGAAGTCGTAGGTCGGGTCGCCGGTGGGGTTGGCGGCGCGGTGGTCCTCCAGGCGGGCCTTCTCGAAGTACTGCGCCGGGAACCCGCTCATGGTGGTCAGCGGGGAGATGGCCTGGCCCATCGTCTGCGGGCCGTTGACCAGGGTGTAGTAGCCCTGGAAGACGGGGGCCACGGGGTAGAAGCGCACCGGGCGGGGCGTCGGCTGCGGCGGGACGGGCGTCCCCTGGGGCGACACCGCCGTCGCCTGCGGCAGCGGCCCCGGCGCGCCGGAGGCGCCCGCCGGCGCCTCCGGCAGGATCAGGACGACGCCGCCGATGACGGTCGTCCCCACCGTCGCGACGAGGACCCGCCGCCCGAGCTTCGTGCTGGATCGCATCGGCCGCCTCCTTCTGGCTGCGTGGTGGTCCGGGGCGCGTCCGGCCCGCTCGGTTCGGCCCGCTCGGTTCGGCCCGCTCGGTTCGGCCCGCCGGGTCGCGACGGCCGCGCGCTTCCGGGCGTCCCTGGCCGGCGACCATCCTGGACCGGCCCCTGCTCATCGGCGGCTCACGCCCGGCTCACGCCCGGCTCACGCCCGGCGCACGGGCGCCACGCCCGCCCCGCCCGGACGCGGACCGGGCGTCCCGCCGCCGGCGGCGCCCCCCCGCGGGTGCGCACGCTCGGCCGAAGCAGTGCGTGAGCACCCGCAGGCGTATGCTGGCCCACGGCCACCACAGGGATTGGCCACGGGCACCCGAGGCCAAGCCCCGGGTCGAGTTGAGCGTCGGGACGTGGAATAGGAAAGGGGGGCCACCGGGTGGGCGGTCTGTGGCTCTGCCCGGTGCCGGGCGGCGTGCTCCTGCCCCTGGTGACGCTGTTCTCTATCGTCCTGTGGTCGCCGGGCCGCCGAGCCGGTGAGCCGGCGACCGTCTGACCGGACCACGGCTATGGGTCAGCAACAGGAGGCGAACGGCATGGACGATGCGTCAACCCGCCCCGACGCGACACCGGCAACGGGCGCTGAGACCGAGCAGGCGGGTGCGCTACCGGAGACGACGGGCCCGCCGGACGAGTGGATCCGGCTCGAGCCCAGCGAGGCCGAGATCGAGCAGTGGGCCGAGCGCGAGCGCGAGCGCCGCCAGGCCTGGCTGTGCGGGCCGACGCCGGCGGAACGGGCGGCCTGGCGGCAGCAGAATCGTCAGCGCAGCCGGACGCACCTCGACGCCGGGCCGCCCCCGGACGGCGCCCGCCGCGCGCAGCCGACCCTGCGCGAGGCGCAACTGGCAGCGGAAGGCGCGGCGAGCCTGCTCTGGAGGGCGTTGACGGCCGACAGGACCACGGGCCCGCTGCGAGCCTGGTCGCGCCGTGGACTGGACGCCCTCGTGCGAGCGGGCCGCGAGTGGGAGGCGGAGGCCGACCGGCCGTGCAGCCCGCTCCGCGCCGGGTCGACGTCCGGCCGCGCCAGGAGCGCCTGGTACGCCGCGACGACGTCCTCCACGTCCTCCGGGTCCAGGCGGCAGTCCCGCATCGCCGGGGACCAGTGGAGCAGCGCGGCGAACCCCGCGC
>DATLLM010000697.1:0-4677 GCA_035537855.1 Chloroflexota bacterium
CCCCGACGCGGCTCGCGCTGCTCACCGCCCTGTCCCATGGCGGACCACTGTAGCCTCCTCCGAGTGGCTGTCAAGATGGTAGTTGCAGTGGTTGTTGCGGCCGTCCGCCGCCGGACGGGCGGTGCCGGCGGCGTTCGCTCCGGGCGGCCGCGCGCGTGGCCTGCCAGTGATGGAACCCGCGCCGCCGCCGCCCGCCGAGACCGTTGAGGGGGTCACCGCCGAGGCGCTCGGCGCGTCGCGGTGGGAACTGGAGGCGTTCCGCACCGCGGTGCTCCGGTACATCCTGCGCGACGAGGTGGACGAGCCGACCGCCGTCGGGGTGATCTGGAACGGCGGGGACTGGCGCTCGATGGTGGCCGACTACGCGGCGGAGCACTGGCAGGTCGCCGTGCGGCTCACCCAGCAGGAGGCCGCGGGCGCCCCGCTGGGGCCGTTTCCCGACCCGTACGGGCGGGACTGAGCCCGCCCCGCCGCGCGGCCTCGCGCTCCGGAGGTGGTCGCGGGCGAGGGCGAACAGGGCGCGGCCGGCGGTCTCAGTCGGGCAGCCGGCTCAGGATCAGGTTCACCAGGCTCACGAGGCGCCGAGGCGCCGTCTCGGGCAGGCCGTCCCAGCTGGGGTGGTACGTGAACGCCACCTGGACGGCGTAGCAGCCCTTCGTGGCGAGCACCGTCGCCTGGATGTCCGTGTTGGACGTCACCGTGCACCGGTGCATCCGGATGCCAGCGGCGCCCGAGTCGACGGGGCTTGAGGGGCAGTCCGGCCGCCCGGCGAACGCGTGCTCGAGCAGGACCAGCTGCTGGCGCGCCGCCTCCGGCGACTCGCGCTGCCACACCACCAGGTAGATCTTGGGCTTCCTCGCCGTGTCGCAGATGACGTCCGCAAAGCCGGGTCCCGACCGCGGCGCTGGCGTCCCGGAGTAGCCCTCGCCGAAGGCCGAGCACGGGATCAGCGCCGCCAGCTCTGGCGGCTGCGTCTGGTCGGGCGGCGGCACCGGCAGCGCGGTCGCGCGGTCGTCGCCCAGCGCCTCGATCCGCACCTGCTGCGCCTGCGCATGCAAGGCTGAGCCGAGCACGCCTCGGTCGGCCACGCCGAACAGCGACCCCGCGATCAACGCGAGCCAGCCGACGGAGCACGCCAGCCACCACACGCCCTTCGCCAATGCCATCATTCCCGCTGGCTCCGCACGCAGTGTCACGGCTTCGGCGTTCGCCGGGTATGACCGAGCGCACAAGTCGGCCGGAACGCGGACGTCGGGCAGCACGCGGCCCAGGCACCGCTCCTGGTAGCCCTCGGACGTCAGCGCCAGGTCGCGCAGGGAGCGGCCGGCCCAGGCGACCGCGATGTGGTCGTTGCTGCGCCCGGCCGCGCCCCAGCGGGACGGGGACCGGATAGCAGGCGGGCGCACAGCTCCGTGCGGGGCGAACAGTCGCGTACACCATGACCGGCGTCACACCGCGTACCCGGTGCGGTGCCGTAGCGTCGAGGCGATGGACTCGTCGAAACCCACGTTGCTCGAGTGCGCGATCATCTTGGTGGCCGGTGCCCTGTTGCTGTGCGTCGTGGTCGGCCTGGTCGCCGTCGTTCGTCTCCCCAAGACGCTCGCCATGACCTCCGCGCAGGTGCTCCCGCCGGCCGCGCCCGTGCCGCCGCGGCCGACGCCTACGCCCCGCGTCGGTTTCCGGTCGCCGGAGGACGGATCGCCCAAAGCGCCCCAACTAGATTGGGTGCTGCTCTCGGCCGAGCGCCGGGAGACGCTGACGGACCGGGACAACCGCTACCGCTCTGACGAGGAGTTCACGCACCTCGTGCTCCGCTTCGCGATCACGAACCGGGGCGACGAGCGGGTGTTCCCGGCGGTCGAGGACGTTGGCATCGTGTACCGGCAGACGCCGGAGCAGGCGCCCGTCCACAAGAACCCGGATACGCGGTTGACGAGCACGGCGTACTACCAACTGGGCTCGCCTGCCAGGCTCACGACGCTCTCCACGCTGGGCGCCTTCCTGGGGGTGCCCCTCCACATCGACGAGACGAAGGAATTCCTTGCGGTCTGGAAGGTGCCACGGAACCCGGCCACCCTGGAGTGGTCGGTGGCCGGATCGGCGGCCCCGCGCGACGGCCTGCCCCAATGGCAGGCCGCGGTCATCGTCCCGTAGGCACAGTTGGGGCTCGCGGCGCAGGCCGCGGGGCGGCGCACGTCGCAGACGGCGAAGACCCGGGCGCCGACGGTCACGTTCACAGACCACGCGCGGCGGCCGGCTCGGTCGTCACCGCCACTCCGGCCGGCTCCCGTCGGGGCGCGGGCGAAGCCGGCGGGCGGCGCTCAGCTCGGCCCGCAGGGTCTCCCGCGTCAGGTCGAGGGGCGCGGCCAGCCGGTCGAGGGTGGCGGGCTGCGCGCGGATGGTCCCCGCGTCGATCTTGGCCACGACGCTGACGGGGACGCCGGCGCGCTCGGCGAGGGCCGCCAGCGTCAGGCCCCGGGCGGCGCACAGCTCCTGCAGGGTCACGGGCGGGTCACCTCTGGCTCCCAGGCTGCCGCAGAACGCGCCCCGCTGCCCGGAGGGCGCACGACGGCCCCGGGATGGCCGGAGAGCCACGCCGGGGCCGAAGGTGCGCGGATGACGCGGGGGGGCGGCGCGCGGTGGGCTACTTCTGCCGGGCGAAGTTGCTCCCGCCCCCGCAGGCGTCGCCCGGGTTGAAGAAATGGGGGTCGATCAGCCCCAGCCGGTTCTCCTGCCCGTAGGACTGCGACCGCCCGCCGGGGCTATTGGGGTCGCCGGTCGTCGGCGCGTCGGGGACGTCGTTCTGCCCCGAGAAGACGCAGATCGAGTTCGCGTTCGCCGGGCCCGCGGTCGGCTTCCCGTTGCCGGTGACCTCACCGGCGCTGGCGGCGCCCACGGTCGCGCCCGCGAGGGCGACCGCGCAGAGCAGGGCCGCGAGGGTCGACTTCTTCCGTTGCATGCCTTCTCCCACGTCGAGATTGGCCCCGTAAAGCGCTGCCCCCCCGTCGGACGGGGGGGCAGGGGGCCGGAGAGACGATGCTCGCTGGTAGTTGTTGCCGGCCGGTTGCGGACCGATCGAGCGGCGGTCGCGGCCGTGCGCTTCAAGGCGGCCCGGAGGGCGCTCCACGGCGTTGGGATCGCCGGGGTGACCTCCACCGCTCGGTCGACACCCAAGGAGGAGTCCACACCGGTGAGACTACGCCCGCGGCCGCCCGGGAGCACGTCCTCGGCGTTCACGGCGTCCCCAGCTTCCCTCGGGCATTGGGGTCGCCCAGCGGCTCGCCCGGGCAGCGTGCAGCTCGTTCCGCAGTGCCCCCGGCTCGATGTGCAGCACCGCCGCCAGCCGGCGCAGGGTGACGGGTCTCGCGCTGCTGGCCCCGGCGGCGATCCTGGCCACGACGGGTGAGGGAACGCCGGAGCGCTGGGCGAGCTGCTCCAGCGTCAGCCTCCGCTCCGAGCACAACGGCTCCAGCCTCACCGGCGTCCTGCTCCCTTCCGGCGCCTGAGGGAGGCCGCCGGAGTGCCCGACGCCTCCCCCAGCGGGCCCGTGGCGGGTGGAAGGCCGGACTCGGCCCGTGCCCATCCGAGGGCCGCCGCGTACCGCAACCCCACCGGCACCGGCCACCCCCGGTCGGCTGCCGGAGGCGCTCCCCGACTCCGCGTCTCGTCCATCCCGATCCCTCCCAGCACCCCACTGACCCCCAATCGCGCGACGGGAGCCGTCCTCTCGAGGCTACCCGGTCGGGGGGGCGCGGAGGACACGGGAGGGCAGACCGGTACGGGAGTGTGCGGGCCGGTACGGGAGTGTGCGGACGCCGTCCCGCCCCTGCCCGTCCGGCGGATGGTGCGCTACGGCCGCCCCCTCACCCCGGTCGGCCTGGGGGGCGCACTCGGCCCGCTGGGGCTCCGAGCGGCGAAGCGGTCGAGGAGCTGCGCCAGTGCGGCCGGCGGGGGGCCGAGCGGCGGCCCCGCTCGGCGAGTGCGCGGCGGCGTCGGGGGGCGCACCCAGCCCCACCGCTCGGCGAGCTGCCGGCGGGTCACCGGCGGCCGGAGGGGCACCACCTCGGGTATGGCTTCAGGCGCGGCCGGTCAGGGCGCGGTAGCGGGCGGCGCCGAGCGTGCCCCGAGCCGTGGCGTCGTCCACGACCGCCAGGTAGGTCGCGCCGTCGATGGCGATGACCAGCAGGTGGTCGTAGAGGAACACCAGCAGCTCGGGCCCGTCCCAGGCGGACTCGTCGAAGGTGAGCACGGACCCGGCGGGGTAGGTCCTGGTGGCCTCCACGGCCACGGCGCCCAGGATGCGGGGCCGGCACGTGAGCGGGGCGGTCAGGGTGACCTCCACGGGCAGCGTCCACCCGGACGCGAGGGGCGGTCCGAACGGGGGGTCAGTGGTCACCGGCCGATCCCGCCGGCCAGCGGGAGGGCCGTGGGCACCGGCTTGCTACGGTGGATGCGGTCCATCGGGGAGCCTCCAACTCCGGGTGGGCCGGCCGGCCAGGTGATGATGCGCCTGGCCGGCCACAGGCGTCGCGGCGCCGGAGGGGGGTGATGCCCCCACCGGCGCCGGTCATCGAACACCGCGCGCACCCCGCGGTCGGGGCCGCGGGGCACGCTGGGCGTGCGGATGACCGCAACCCCAGACCGTCTCAAGCGCGGGGGTGCGGGCCGGTCGTGGCC
>DATLLM010000698.1:0-4044 GCA_035537855.1 Chloroflexota bacterium
CCTATGGGGGTAGCGCTAGGGGGCTGGCGCCAGGGGGGTGGCGGTCCTACGCCACGATGCGTACGGCCGTCTCCGTCGGGCGCCTCCGGCGGTCTCGTCTGCCGTCAGCTTTCCTCGGGGTGGGGGCCGACGACGCGCCACACCTGGGGGCCGGTGCGCCGCCCATCCCCCTCCCGCGTGAGCCGGCCAGCCTGCTCGGCGGCGTTCAGCCGGGCGCTGGCGGTGCCCTTGCTGATTCCCAGCGCGGTGATGAACGCGGCCGTGGTCATGCTCCCGCCGGCGGCCCGGATCGTGGCGACCGTCTCCTCCAAGGTGGCGGTTCCGGCCGGGGCCGCCGTCTCCTGCTGGTGGCACCCTTTGCAGAGCGGGGTCACGTCCGTGGCGTGCTCCGGGGCGTAGCCCGCTTCGTGATGGTACTCGGCGGCCGGCCGCCCGCACTGCGCGCAGGTCTGCGCCGCGACAGGGGCGAGCTCGCCCTGGCGGACGGCCTGGCGGACGGCCGCCCGCGCCGCGGCGGGGACGACGTAGCGGTGCCCCTCGAGGCGGGCGGTGAGGTCCTGGTCGCCGAAGCGGCGGGAGGTCAGCATCCGGCGGGCCGTCTCCTGACCCTTGACGCGCTGCAGGGAGACCAGGACGTCGCAGGAGCCGACGAGGTTGTTGGGGCCGGCCACCTGCTCGCCGTACTCGCCACCGGCCTTGGTGTCGTGGTGGACGAAGACGACGGCCAGGCCGGACCCGGCCAACTCGGCGCGGGCGAGGTTCATCACCTCGGCGGCCTGGGCGTTGCTCTGCTCCGCTTGGGGGCACCAGGCCCGCACGGTGTCGAAGATCACGACGGCGCAGCCCCGCCGCCACGCCTGCCGGCGCACCTCGCGCACGAGCTCGGGCCAGTCCCAGCCGCGCACCTGCTCGCGGCGCAGGATCGTCACCTGCCCGCGCTTGAGGCCGAACCGGCGGGCCGTGTCCTCCACGGACGGGCCCTCCTCAGTGCACCACAGCACGCGGCCGAGGCGCTTCGTGGGGAGGCCGTAGAAGCTCGCCCCGTCCTGCATCGCCCGGACCCACCCCTGCAACCAGTACCCCTTCCCCAGCCCCGGCGGTGCACTCACCAACGTCACCACCCCGCGGCCGATGATCCGTGGCAGCGCCCAGGCGACCTGGCGCGCCTTCCCCTCTGCGAGATGCCCGAGGTCGTGGAACGCCAGCCTGGTTCGGCCCTCCTCACCTTCGGCTATGGCCCCCGAACCAAACCAAACCGAACCAACGACCAGGGCCCCGCCGGCGCCGGCGCCCCAGGCCAGGGCGTAGGGCCACGTGCTCCCCAGCCACGCCCGGGCGACGCCGGTGAGCTGCTCGGGCGGGATCCCCTCCGGCAGCGTGACTCCGGCCCAGAACGCCGCGCCGGCGGCCCGCTGGACGGCGAGGAAGGCGGCCGGCTCGAGCCCCAACCGCCAGGCCGCGGCGAGGCCCAGTCCGGCGGCGGCGGCCAGGGCGATCCGGGGCAGCCACTCCCAGCCGTACCGCACCTGCCCGGCCGCCAGCCGGTAGCCGTAGGCCACGGCGAGGGCGGTGCCCCAGACGGGGAGCAGGGCCAGACACCCGGCCAGGAGCGCGCCCGCCGCGCCCACGCGCAGCAGGACCTCCGCCAGCGCCTCTTCCACCGAACGGGGACCCGTGACTCGCCCTCGGCCCTCCTGGTGCGTCCTGGAGGGCGCCGCCGCCGGGGTGGCCATCACGCCACCCCGGCGAGCTCGACCGCGGGGGACTCGGCGCGCCGGCGGTGGGCCGGGCTCTTGGGCAGCCACTCGAGGATGACGGGCGGCGGGTCGACGTGCAGGCAGGCGTTGCCCCGGCTGGCGGTGCAGAGGACGCCCTGGCCGATCCCCGCCGAGCGGAGGAACTCCCGCTGGCCCGGGGTGAGCTTGAAGCGCCCGGCGGCGGACGCCAGGGCCACCTCGTCGTCCTGGCGCAGCAGCAAGACGGTGTGCGCCATCGCCAGCGCGTCCCGCCCCTCTGGCGTGTCCGTGTAGTGCTCCGTCCGCTGGGCCATGCTCCAGGCCGAGAGGCCGATGGAGCGGCCCTGCAGGTAGACGTCGGCGACCAGGCGCCCCGACTCGGGGTACCGGAGCAGCTGCGTCACCTCGTCCATGGCGAAGATCCGCCGGCGGGGGTCGCGGCGGGCCTCGCGCAGGGTGTGGGCGCTGATCAGGTGCACGGCCAGGGGGCGCAGGCTCTCGTCCAAGCCGCGGACGTCGTAGACGATGACGGGGTTGGCTAGGTCGGCCGTGGTGGGCCGCGCGAACAGGTCGGCCCACAGCTCGAGCGCGTAGGGTTTGAGCAGGATCGCCAGCGTGCGGGCCGCCTCGGCGGCCTCGTCCTCGCCGGCCATGGCCGTCAGCACCCCGTGCAGGTCGGCCAGCGTGGGCACGTCTTGCCGTCCCACGTCCCACGTCGTGGGGTCGAGGCGGTCGATGCTCTTCTCGGCGTAGGCGCGGATGATGGCGCTCTGGGCAACGCTCCGCTGCTCCGGGTCGAAGGCCGCCCCGCTGGCGGCGCACATGAGGCGGACGGCGCCCAGGACGTTCCGCACGCCCTCGTGCACCACGTTCTTGGCCGGCTGCGGCCCCGCCGGCGTCTCCCGCCACTCGACGGGCGAGAGGTCGAAGACGTTGAGGCTGACCGTGGCGTCCTCGGCCAGGCGGATCAGCGTCCCGCCCAGCTCGGCGCAGGCCCGCAGGTAGTCGCCCTTGGGGTCGATGATGCGGAAGTGGGGCGGATCCGGCTCCGTCAGGTACTCCGCGGCGATCGTGAAGAAGGCGACGGACTTGCCGTTGCCGGTGGGGCCGATGATGCAGACGTGGGGCGCCGGCGGCCCCCCGGCGGCGACGGCGAAGGGGTCGTACTGGATGGGGCGCCCGGTGTGCGCCGAGGTGCCCCAGATCGGGCCGGTGCCCATGTCCACCGTCTCCCCGAGGCACGGCCAGCTGAAGGCCAGCGTCGGGGTGTCCCACGAGAGGGGGTGCCAGATCGGGCGGGCACCGCCGGGGGTCTGCTGCTGGAAGGCCAGGGCGTGGCGGTCGTCGAGGGGCCGCCAGTGCAGGAGGCGGGCGTTCAGCTTGCCGGTCACCTGGCGCCAGACGGCGTCGCAGGCGGCCTGGGAGGGCCCCTCGCAGGTGACCACGACGCAGACGGCGAGCAGGCGCGTGGTGGCATCGGCGAGGGCCTGCTGCACGCGGTCGACGTCGCGGACGGCGTTCTTCACGTCCCGGCCGGGGACGGTCCCGCGGCGGGCGTGCAGATCGAGGGTGGCCTGGTGGCCGGTCTCGGCGAGGCCGAGCTTGATCCCGGCGCCGAGCGGCGTGTAGGGCGTCCAGGTGAGGCTGAGCCGGACGGTGCCGTGGGCGTCGGGGCCGCCGTCGCACAGCAGCAGGGAGGCGAGCCAGCCGCCCCAGCCGGTGGCGGCCCGGGCCGGCTTGTCGAAGATCAGCAGGGAGCGCGTCCAGCGGTCGCCCACCACGTAGTAGTGGTCTGTCTCCTCGGTGCGGTCCGGGGCGATCCAGTTGAGCAGCGCCCGCCTCGCCTTAGCCACCTCGCGGGCGGCCTGGCGCTCGAGGCGGGCCTGCGGGTCGGCCAGGAGGGCCAGCGGGGGCAGGCGGGAGAGCCAGTCGGCGAGGCTCACGGGTACAGCTGCTCCACTTTGCGGCCGGTGGCGGGGTCCACCCGGCGGACGTGCGCGCCGCCGCTGCCGAGGTAGAGCTCGACGTCGGTGGCGTCGGCGGCGTCCTGCCAGAACTGGATTCCCTTGGGTGGCAGCGGCAGGCCGCGCCACACGTCGGCCTCGACGGCGGCCGCCTCGGCGCCGGCGCAGCGCGCCGCCCCGTACAGGGAGACCAGGTCTTCCACGGTGCGGCGGAGTTCGGCGGCGTCCTTGCCCTCGATCACGAGGTAGAAGCCGTGGCGCCGGACGGGCCCCCGGGCGGGGTGGTCGGGGGTCGCGGGGCGGCCCTCGGCCATGGCCCGCAGGTGGGCGGCCTGGGACCTGTC
>DATLLM010000699.1:0-8602 GCA_035537855.1 Chloroflexota bacterium
GCCCGGGCCACCGTCCATGTCCGGGAGCCACGTCCGCAGTCTTCTGGGGAGCGCCCCGTTGGCGCTGCCCCCGTCCAAGTAAGCGCAGGAGAAGGTCAGTGACTCCGGAGCAACTCATCGCCAACGCCACCGCGCTCGCTCAGGCCCTGATGCCCGGCGGGGGCACCCTCGCCGCCCTCACGGGCACGCTGGCCTACGGCTACGGGAAGGCCGCCGACAGCCCGATGGCCGTGTCCTGGGGCAAGAAGGGGTGGATCGGGGCCGGCGTCCTCTTCGCCGGGACGGCCCTCGTCGGCCTCGTCCAGAACATCTCTACGCGGCTGTTCGGGGGCTGAGCCCGGTGGGACCCCTCTGGCACGGCGTGCCCCGGCTGGACCGCCCCGACCGTGTCTGGCTGCTTCCCGCCCCGCAGGCCAAGTGGCTGGTCGCCGGCGTCTTCAGCGGCCCCCTCCTGGCGCAGTTCCTCGCCTTCCTGGGCGGGTACGGCCCGTCGGAGGTGTGGTCGCTGGCGGTCGTCTGGCTGGTCTGGCTCTGCGGGCTTATCGTGGGGACGGTAGGGGCGTTCTGGCGCCCCGGCGGCCTCCACCTGGGGGAGTGGACGGCCGCCCTCGTGAACTACGCCCTGGTCCCGCGCAGGGCGGTGTGGAAGCCGGTAGGAGGGCAGGCATGGACTGGCTCAAGCGCCTCTTCGGCATCGGCCGGCTGACGGGCGAGCCGCAGGACCAGACCGCCGGCCGCGTGCTGGCGCCGGCGTCGGTGCAGCGCACCCAGCTCGGCCTCAAGGATGTCGACCTGCCCCGGGGCGTGGTGACCCTGCGCACGGGGGAGGTGCGCTGCTTCCTGCAGGTGACGGGCCTCAGCGTCCACCACCGCTCGGCCGCGGACGCCCGCGCGTGGCTCCAGGGCTACGCCCGCGCCCTGAGCACCCTCCCCGGGAACGCCGTCCTCCTCGTCCGCTCGCGGAGCGGCGGCCTCGAGGCGCACATCGCGCGGCAGCGCGTCCAGACGGCGGCCCTGGCGAAGGCCTCGCCCGGCAGCGCCCTGGCCAAGCTGGCCGCCGACCAGCTCGCCCACGCCCGCCGGTTGCAGGCGTCCGGCCGGGTGCGCCACACCGCGCAGTTCCTGGCGCTCCACAGCCCGAAGGGGAACGTCGACCGGCTGCTCGCCGCCGCCGGGGCGTGCACGCGCCACCTGAAGGACGCCCGGATCGGCGCCGAGCTGGTGACGGACTGGCGCCTGGCCGCCGCCCTGTCCGCGGACTGGCACCCCGGGGCCCGCGAGCCCGCCTACCTGCCGTGCGAGTTCCCCGTCGGCACCGGCGACCTCCTCGGCGTCATCGACTACGCGCCGGGCCGCGCCGAGGTCGTCGACCCGAAGTCCTTGACCCCGCCGCCTTCGGCGCCGGCGCCGAAGGCGCGCGTCCGCGAGGCGCCTCCGGCCACCAACGGAAGGGCCCTCCCCCGATGAGCCTGTCGGCTCGGCTGAACTCGGCGGCCCACGCAACCCGGGAGCGGGTCCGGTTGGCGCGGCTCTGGGAGCAGGGCCAGCGGACGGTGCTCGATGCCCTCGCCCCGGAGTGGACGGAGCACACCCCCGACGCCTACGGCTACGGCGCCGACGGTGCGGACGTGTGGACACGCACCCTGGCGATCAAGGACTGGCCCCCGAACGTCACGGCCGGCTGGCTCGCGCCGCTGCTGTTCGACCTGGGCGGCGACGTGCAGCTCGTCCAGCACGTCGACCAGATCCCCACGGACACGGCGATCAAGCGCCTCCGGGCGCAGCGCACCCTCCAGACCAGCGTGGCCCACGCCCGCCTCGAGCGGGGGGCGATCAGCGACCCGGCCGAGCAGCTCGACTTGGCCTCGGCCGAGGAGATCGCCCAGGCCGTCGCCGCCGGCGAGGAGCAGCTGTTCAGCGTCGGGATGTACCTCTGCCTGCGGGCACCCGACGTGTCGGCGTTATCCGACTTGGAGCGGCGGGTACGGGAGCGACTGGCGGCCTTCGGCGTCACCCTCATGTCGACGAAGTGGCAGCACGCCGCCGGCTTCCGCACCGCCGGCGTGCTCTACGCCACCGACCGGCTGGGGCGGCGCCGGACGCTGGACACCACCAGCCTCGCCCTCTCCCTGCCCTTCCTCGCGGCCACGGTGGGGACACCGGGCGGCCCCCTGGTGGCCGTCAGTGAGGCGGACAAGTCCCCCGTCTTCCTCGACCTGTGGGACCGAGAGCAGGGCTGGAACGCCCCCATGCTGTGCATCGTCTCCCCGCCGGGCGGGGGGAAGACCGTCACCGTGGGAACGTGGGTCTGCCGCCACCTCACGCTGCCGGACCCGCCGGACGTGCTCATGGCCGACCCGATGAAGGGCGACAACCGGCGGCTGGTGCGCGCGCTGGGCGGCCAGAACATCCGCATCAGCACCAGCCCCGAGGTGGTCATCAATCCGCTCGACCTCCCCCCGGCCAAGATCATCAGCGGCACGGGCGAGGAGAGCGAGCAGAACCCGGTGACGGAGCAGACGCGCCTGGTCACCGGCCTGCTCGCCCTGATGGTCACCGACCCCACGCCGGACGGGAAGCCGGGGCGCATGACCAAGGCGGAGCGCGCCGTCGTGGAGGGCGCCATCCTCGCCGCCTACGCCGCCGAGGGGATCGACGCGGAAGACCCCGAGACCTGGAACGTCACCGCCCAGGACGTCCCCGTCCTCCCCGACGTCCTCGCCCAGCTCGAGCAGACCGAAGGCCCGACCGCGCGGGGCCTGGCCGAGCGCCTGCGCCCCTTCTGCACCGGCACCCTCGCCGGGCTGTTCAGCGGGCGCACCACCCTGCGGATCGACGCCCGGATCACCAACTTCGACCTCGAGGGCCTGGACAGCGAGCTGCGCCCCCTCGCGGTGTGGCTGATCGGGGACTACACCTGGAAGCTGGCCAAGCGCGACCGGAAGCGGCGCATCCTCTCCCTCGACGAGGTGAAGACGCTGCTGGAGTACCCCGAGAGCGCCCGCCTGGTGGCCCACCTCTACACCCTCGGCCGGGCCTACCACCTCAGCGTCTGGAGCGCCTCCCAGCTCCTCAGTGACTACACGTCGACGCCGGAGGGGGAGCGAGCCCTCCAGTCCGCGGACACGGTGCTCCTGCTCCGCCAGGCCGCCGGCAAAGGGGCGGAGGACGCCCGCGCCCGCTACGGGCTGTCAGAGGGCGACCGCCTGTACTTGGAGGCGGCGCGGGAGGGGCAGGGCGTCCTGCGCACGCCATTGGGGCACGCGCGGGTTCGGATCGCGCCCTCCCCGTGGGAGCTGGAGCTGATGGGCGGCCCTGCGGCGGTACCGGCTACGCCGCAGGAAGCGAGGCCGAGCCGGAGCCGGGCGGATTCACCGTCTCCGGCGGCTGGCGCCCCGCAGAGCGGGCACGATGTCGGTCGCGGCAGGAGGCTCGCCGGTGGCTGAGAAAGCCTGCCCAGGTGGCGGCGCGCTCACCGCACACCACGCACGTGTAGCTTCGCAGACGAAGGGGGCCGTCCGCGGCCCACACGCCCGTGGCGAAGTGGTTGTCGCTGACGGCCTTTGGCATCTCTTGGCTGGTGGTCAGAGCATCCCCCTCCGCCCGGCGGGGAGGCGTGGGGGGGCGGTGTGTTCCGTGTTGAGGTCGCGCTCGCCCGTGCGGCGCCGGCTGGTCGCCGCGGCGACCCGGACGCACCCCGACTCGCCCCGCTCCACCTTGGCTGGCCTCGCCGGGGTCGCCTAGGATGGCGGCCTCGGCGGCGCCCCGCCGGACTCACCGCGAGGGACCGGGCGAGCGCCTCGTCGAGGCCGTCGTGCTCGCCGGCGTGGCGCTGCTGGCGGTCGCCAGCGTCCTGCCCCTGCTGCCGGTTGCCGCCCTCGCCTTCCTCGTGCTGTACGCCCTCAGGACGCGCCCGCGGCTCGCATGGGCGCTGGCCCTGCTCTGCGCCGTTCCCGCGCTGGTGGCGATCCTTGTGGCCCACGCGACTCGCGGCACGGCGCCGGTCGACGTGGCGATGGGCTACGTCGACGTGCAACTCGCCGCCGCCGTGGGGCTCACCCGGGCGTGGCAGAGCGGCGGCGCCGAGGCGTTCGACTGGCGGGCCTACGGCCTGGCCGTGGGGCCCTACACCGCGGCCGGCGGGAGCCTGCTGGGGGCGCTGGCGTTTGCCTTCCGTTCATCTCACGGTGGCTCACTTTCGGATGAGATGAAAGACAAATCGCTGCCGTTTCGGGACGCCGGGGACATGGCGCAGGCGCCGGCGCGGCCGATGAGTTGGGCGGTGCCGAACACGGTGGGGCGGGGTGTGGTGTCGCTCTTGAGTGCGCCGCCGGGGCTCGGCAAGGGCTGGTGGACGTGGGGCATGCTGCGGGCGATGCAGGACGGTGACGAGTTCTTCGGGCTCCCGGTGGCCCGTCCGCACACGTCGCCCGGCCCGCTGGCCCGGCGGCTGGGGGCCACGCCGAAGCCCCTCAAAGTGCTGTGGCTGACCGAGGAGGGGCCGTCGTTCGGGGAGACGGCCAAGCGGTTCGGCATCGCGCCCGGGCTGGTGACGGTGCTCCAGCGGCAGGACGTGGCAGCGACCGAATGGCCCGAGATCGTCGCGCTCGTCCGACGCGAGGCGTGGCGGCGGGGCTGCGCCTACGTCGTGATCGACACGGTGCGGGCCTGGTGCCCCCAAGCCGAGCAGTCCAACGACCAGGCCGCCGCGGCGTTCAACCTCGCCCGCAAAGAACTGGCGGCGCCCGGGCTGGGCGTGCTGTTCGTCCACCACGACCGAAAGGGCGGGGGCGAGTACGGCGAGGGCGTGGCCGGCCCCAACAACCTCGTCGGCTCGACGGACGTGCTGATCGAGCTGAGGCGGGTCACGGGCGACCCCACGGCCCGGCGGATGCGCGTCTCCCGCCGCTTCGGCGACCAAGACGTGACCGCCCGCCTCGACGGCGTGCGCTACGTCGTCGGCACCACGCCCGCGGGCGACCAGGCCGACGAGGAAGCGCCCCCGGCGGTGCCGGCGCACCTCCAGGCCACGCTCGAGGCCATCCGCCGGGCCGGGCCGTCGGGCATCCTGCGCAAAGACGTGCAAACCGCGACCGGTGCCGCCTGGGCCACCCTGTCCCGCCAATGCCGCGAGCTGCGGGAGCTGGGCCTGATCGCGGAGACAGGCACCGGCAGCAAGAGCGACCCGCTCCGCTGCCGGCTCACCGACGCGCCTCCGGCCACTGTGCCCCCCACCGCCGATCCCGAGTACGTCCGCTACCTCAACTCCAACGCCTGGGCCACCAAGCGGGCGGAGATCCTCGATCGGGCGGACGGGGCGTGCGAGGCGTGTGGCGACGAGTTGGAGTCGGGCGCGGCTGAGGTGCACCACCTCACGTATGCGCGAGTCTTCCGGGAGCTGCCCGAGGATCTGATCGCGTTGTGCCCCGGCTGCCACCGCCGGGCGCACAGCCAGGAGGGCGCACGCCCGTACCGCCCCGGGGCACCGAACCTCCCGGGCGGGTAGGGCGGATTGTGGCCGCGGCCGCGGTGGCCGGGAGGGGCGCACCGGCATCTACCACCGCGCTGTCCACGCGCGGCGCCCTGGATCGGCTCGCGCCGCGCGGGCGGCCGAACCCGGCCCGCCCGAGGCGCCACGATGGGGCCGCACAATCGTGGTCGCCGACGGGCCGGAACCGTTCCGCTGCCTACGTGGGCCTCGTCTGGCCGCGCAGGACGGTGGCCAGGTCTGGGCGCGCGGCGACCACGACGCCCGGCCGGGTCTTGCCGGTGCCGGCCGGCCCGGTCAGCGACAGCAGCCGGCCCGCCGGGAGCAGCCGGACGACGGCCGCCCGCTCGGCCTCGCGCCCGACGAGGCGGGTCAGGTAGACCGGCAGGCGCCCGTCCGCGGCCGTGGCCGCCGCGGGCGGCGGTACCGGGGCGGCGCCGGTCGCGGCCGGGCCCCCCGCCGCCTCGTGGCCAAGCGCGCCCGATCGAGCGCAAGGCGGGCCTCGTTGGCCGGCCCGCCGACCGCTTGCGGTGAGCTGCGCCGCCCGCACGCGATGCGGTCGCCGCTGCACCCTCTGGGCATCCAGCGAGGCACTCGGCCTCACCCGACGCCCCAGCTCGGCGGGCCCCCCGCTACGCCCGCACCTCGGACGTCGCTGCGTGCTCCGGGGCCGGGGGCGGGGTCCTCCGCGCGCCGCCGAGATCGTCGGCCGCGACGTGCTCGCCGTTGGCGAGGCGCCGCGCCGCGTCGGCGAGGGCGCGGGCGCCGGCGCACTTGCAGCCGACCCCGGACGCGCTGCGCGCGGCGCGCGCCCGCGGCGAGGGCCTGGCGGTCGAGGCGCTCCAGGTGGAGATGAAGGAGGGGGGGGCGACCCTCGGCCGCCAGCTCGCGGCCCTGGAGGCCCTCGGCCTGGCCGAGCGCACGGGCGCCGCGGTGAAGGGCGATCCCCTCGTCTGGTGGGCGACCGCGCAGCCCTCGGAGGCGGCGCCGGCGCCGCCCACCAGCGATCCGGCCTACGTGCGCTACCTCAACACGAAGGCCTGGGCCACCCGGCGGGGCGCTGTCGTCGCCGGCGCGGACGGCGCCTGCGAGGACTGCGGGGCCGCCGTCGCCGACGGGGAGATGGAGGTCCACCACCTGACCTACGAGCGGGTCGGGCGGGAGCTATCCGAGGACCTGACCGGACTGTGCCCGGGGTGCCACCGCCACGCGCACGCCTAGCCGGCGGCGGCCTGGGCCATGCGCCGGATCGCGGCGGCGCTGGGCGTGGACGTCGCCGACGTCGACGAGTTCCGCGAGGAAGACGAGCCGCCTGCGCAGGCCGATCACCGTGAGCGTCCCGGCCACCAGGTGCGCCACGCCCCCCGCCGCCGCGGCCGGGCCGCCGGGCCGCCGGGCGGGGGGCTGATTCGGGGAAGGCCTACGGCGGCCGGTGGGATGCGCGCCGCGCCGCTGACGCTCCTGCTGCGCCCCCTGGGGTGGCGCCTCGCCGGCCGCGGGCTGGCCGGCGCCACGGCTATCTGGCGCCGGATGGCGCGGGGGGCCGGCGCCCGGACGCGGCCGGGCGGGCCGCCGCGCTGCTCCGGATGACCTCCAGCATCTCCGTCGCGGTCACCTCCAGGAAGCTCCGGCGGTCCGGGCCGGCGCGGTCCGGATCGAGGTAGCCGCCGGGCCCGGTGTGGGCCATGCCGGGCAGGACGACGCAGCGCAAGCGGCCGTCCGCCAGGGCCCGGTTCCAGTGGGAGCGCCGGGCCAGCGGCCAGCGGGAGGGGAGCAAGACGGCCGGGAGCTTCTGCTCGAGGTCGTCCGAGCCGTAGATGTGGACCATGCGGTCGACGGCCTCCAGGCCCCGGTCGGAGCCGACGGCGCCGCCGAGCGAGATGACCGTCAGGGGTGCGCGGAGGGCCGGCTTGAGGTAGGTCGCGGCGCCGAGGCACACCTGCGCGCCCCCGCTGTAGCCGATGAGCACGACCGGCGCCCCGCCGCCCGGGGCGTAGCCGTGATTCAGCAGGGCGGCGTACAGACTGCGCGCCCCGCCGGCGTCGTAGATCGGCCCGTAGCAGGAGTCCATCGAGACCAGCACCTGGGTCAGGTTGCGCCAGTTGATGAACTGGTCGGCGAGCAGGCTGAGCCGGCCGGGCGACTCCTCCCGCATGCGCCCCAGCCGGCTCCAGAAGGCCCCGGTGCGGCGCCGCTCGGCCAGGGGCTGCGCCGACGCGGAGAAGAGGAACAGGCCGGTGACCATGACCCCGCCGCCGGCGGGCCCGCGCATGCCGGCCGCCAGGCGGTCGGTCAGGCGCTGCTCCCAGGCGTCGATCTGGCGGCCCATCGTGCCCACCCCGGAGAGCAACACGACGAACGGCCCGCCGGACGCCGGCGCAGCGGGCCCGCCAGGGCCCGCCGCCGGGGCCGCCGGGGCCGCCGGGGCCGCCGGGGCATCCGGGCGCTCACGGACCCACCCGGCCCACCAGGTGAGCGAGTCTAAGGGGGCGACGAGCAGGGAGAGCAGCAGCCCCGCCACGAGGATGGTCACTACCGTGCCGGCGACCTCGAGCAGCCCGGTCACGGCCGCGCCTCCGTCGACCCCGACGACGGCCGGCCCGGCGGGCCGGGCAGGGGGCCGGCGGCGACCACCTGGTCGACGAGGTCGACCTGGCCGAAGCGGAGGAGCAGGTCGACGCCCAGCAGGCGCCGGGTCAGCCGGCCGAAGCCCCGCACCACGGCGCGGTCGACGGTGTGGCCGATGGCGAGGACGACGACCCAGCCGGCGCCGGCGACGGCGAGCGCCTGACCCAGCTCCAGCCCGTAGAGGGCGCGCAGGGCGACGATGGTGGTCACGATGACCCAGGCGTGGAGCAGGCGGAGGAGCACGGGCCCCAGCAGGGGCAGCAGGCCGAGGAAGCTGAACAGCATCGGGGTGAAGCCGATGCCGACGACGAGCGTCGCCTCGGCCGGCGAGACCTCGACCGCGGTGAGCCGGCTGAGCAGCAGGGCGACGGAGGCGATCCAGACGGCGACGCGCACGAGCGAGAGGAGCGTGTCCACGAGCAGGCAGACGGCAAAGCGGCCGCCGCCGACGCCGCTGAGGAACAGGACGGGGCTGTTGCCGACCGC
>DATLLM010000700.1:0-3012 GCA_035537855.1 Chloroflexota bacterium
CCGCTCCCGTAGGGGGTACTTTCCTCTGGGGGCAGCCCGCCGGCGGCGGCCCGCGGGCGCTCAGAGGAGCGCGGCGGCGATCGCGCTCGCCGCGCGGGGGTCGGCGAGGTGGGCGGAGCCCACCTGGACGGCCGCGGCGCCGGCGCGGAGGTAGGCCCTGACCTGGTCGACCCCGGCGACCCCGCCGCAGGCGACGAGCGGCAGGGGCGCCCCGCGGGCCAGGCGGGTCACCAGATGCAGCACGGCCGGGAAGGTGGCCGGACCGACGAGCCACCCCGGCGCGGGCTCGGTGCCGTCCGGAGCGGCGACGGCGGGGAGTCCCCCGGCGAGGGTGACGGCGACGGCCCCGCCGGCGGCGGCGGCGCGCAGGCTGGCGTCCGGGTCGGGCAGCGTGGCCGGCAGCTTGACCAGCACCGGCAGGTCGCAGGCGCGGCGCACCTCGGCGAGCACGCGGCGCACGGCGAGCGGGTCGTGGCCGATGGGGGCGCCGGCGCTCTCGTCCGGTACGGTGGCGTCCAGCTCGAGGGCGGCGACGCCGGGGGCGCCCTCCAGCTCGGCGGCGACGAGTCCGTACTCGGCGCTGGCGGCCCCCCGCACGCTGACGATTACGGGGGCGGCGCGGGTGGCCCACAGGCGTCCGTAGCGGCGCAGGGCGTGGTCGACGCCCGGCCCGGCGGTGCCCGGGACGTAGACCGCCCCGGCGGGCGTCTCGATCAGCCGGGGCGGGCGGCCGCGGTGGCTGCGCCAGGTGAGCCCGGCGGTGACGGCGGGGACGGCGGGGACGGCGTCCGGGGCGCCGGCGGGCGCCTCCGGGTCGGGTCCCCAGGACACGGCGACGGCGCCGGGCCCCAGGGCCCCGGCGGCGGCGAGCACCGCGCCGGGGAGGCGCAGGGCGCCGAGCGCAACGGGAGCGCTCATCTGGACGTTCGGTTTCTCCAGAGAGCGAGTGCTACACTACTCCGACGGCGGTGGGGCGCGGCCACAGCACGGCCGTTCAGAAGATGCTGGCACCGGCAACCCGGGTGCATGCGAGTGCCCATGGGCGTGATTATCGCCGTCGCGAACCAGAAGGGGGGAGTCGGCAAGACCACCACCACGGCCAATCTGGGCGCCTCGCTCGCGGTGCGGGGGCACCGGGTGCTGCTGGTGGACATGGACCCCCAGGCCAACCTGACGCTGGCCTACGGCAAGGCGTCGCAGGAGGGGCCGACGGTCGCCGACGCCCTGCTCGACCGCAAGGTGCGTCTGCCGATCGTGGACGTGCAGGAGCGCGGCGCCCCGGACATCGACCTGGTGCCGGCCTCGCTCGATCTCGCCACCGCCGAGGCGGCGCTGATGAACAAGCTGGGGCGGGAGCAGCGCCTGCGCGACCAGCTGGGCACCGTCCCCGATCGCTACGACTTCGTCCTGATCGACACCCCGCCGTCGCTCGGCCTGCTGACGATCAACTCCCTCGTGGCGGCGCACCGGGTGATCATCCCGACGGAGACCCGCTTCTTCTCCGTCCGCGGGCTGGAGATGCTCCTGGAGAGCATCGACGAGGTGCTGTACCTGAACCCCCGGCTGAGTCTGCTGGGGATCATCCTGTCCAAGCACGACAAGCGGCTGGGCGAGGAGCGCAAGGTGGAGACGTTCCTGCGCGAGACGTACGGCGAGCAGGTGTTCCGCACCGTCATCCCGTCCAACAGCAAGATCTTGCAGTCGGCCTCGGTCGGCGTCTCGATCCTCTCGTACGCGGGGGCCGAGCGCGCCGTGCGGGCCTATCAGCAGCTCGCCCAGGAGGTGGCGGCGCGTGTCTAACTCTGGCTCCGACCGACCGACCGGCGCCCAGGAGCCGGAGCGCGGCGCCGCCCGGGTGCGCCCGTTTCCGGCCCGCAAGGAGCGCGGCGGCTTCGATCCCAACCGCCTGGGCGACGCCTCCCGTGGCGCCCCCGTCGTGCCCCAGATCGTCGGCGCCGGCCCGGTGACGCGCCAGCCCCCGGCGGGGGGGCCGCCGCCGATCGTGCCGCCGGCGTCGCCGGCGCAGCGGGCGCTGCAGGAGAGCGAGGCCCGCGTCGAGCCGAAGGGCTTCACCGACGTGCGCATCATCGGCGTCGGCGGCGGCGGCGGCAACGCCGTCGGGCGGATGATCGAGGCCGGGCTCCAGGGCGTCGAGTTCTGCGTGCTGAACACGGACTCGCAGGCCCTCGAGCTCTCGCAGGCGCGGCGCCGCATCCACCTCAACACCCACGGCACGCTGCGCCTCGGCGCCGGCGGCGATCCCGACATCGGGCGCCGCTCGGCGGAGGACACCGAGCCGTCCATCCTGGACGCCATCGGCAACGCGGACATGGTCTTCGTCACCGCCGGCATGGGCGGGGGCACCGGCACCGGCGCTGCCCCCTTCGTCGCCCAGCTCGCCCGGCGCCAGCGCGCCCTGACCGTCGGCGTCGTCACCCTCCCCTTCGCTTTCGAAGGCGCCCGGCGCCAGCGCATCGCTCTCGATGGGGTCAAGGCGCTGCGGGAGCACGTCGACGCCCTGATCGTGATCCCCAACGACCGCCTGCTCACCCTCTCCGAGAAGAACACCAGCATGGTGCAGGCCTTCCGCCGGGCGGACGACCTGCTGCGGCAGGGCGTCCAGGGCATCGCCGATCTGGTCACCGTGACCGGAACGATCAACCTGGACTTCGCCGACGTGCGCAGCGTGATGGAGGACGCCGGACGGGCCCTGATGGCCGTCGGCGAAGGCGGTGGCGAGAACCGGGCCCTGGACGCCGCCCAGGCGGTGGTGACCAGCCCCCTGCTGGAGCACAGCATCTCCGGGGCGTCGCGCATCCTGCTCAACGTCACCGGTGGCCCGGACCTGACCCTCTACGAGGTCAGCGAGATCGCCGAGCACGTCACCCAGGCGGCGCACCCGGACGCGAACATCATCTTCGGGCACGTGGTGCACCCCAACCCGGAGGTGGAGGTGCGGGTCACCCTGATCGCCACCGGGATGCCGGACGAGACCCCGCCGGCGCGGGGCAC
>DATLLM010000701.1:0-15656 GCA_035537855.1 Chloroflexota bacterium
GGGCGGACGGGGCGGACGGGGCGGACGACGGGCCGCAACCGGGGCCGGAGGGCCCCGAGGCGTGAGCGCGGGACGCCTGGACGGCAGGGTGGCGGTCATCGCCGGGGCCGGCGGGGCCATGGGCACGGCCGTGGCGGCCGCCTTCGCCCGCGAGGGGGCCCGATTGCTGCTGGTCGCCCGGCGGGCGGAGCCCATCGAGGCGCTCGCCACCGGGTTGCGGGACGCCGTCGGCGGCGCAGACGGCCACCTCGGCGCCGCCGACCTGGCCACGGCGCAGGGCGCGGCGGCGATGGCCGCGGCCGCCGCGGAGCGCTTCGGGCGCCTGGACGTGCTCTACAACAACCTGGGCGACTCGGCGTTCGGGTCGGTTCCGGCGCACGAGGTGACGGCGGCGGCCTGGGCCTACCTGCTGCGGATCAACCTCGAGGCCGCTTTCCTCTGCACCCAGGCCGTGCTCCCGGCCATGCTCGCTCAGCGCAGCGGCTCGATCATCCACGTCTCGGCGGCGGAGCGCGTCCGCCTGCGCGCCAACCCCGGCTACGCCGCCGCCAAGGCCGGGCTGGTCGAGCTCTGCCGCCGGCTGGCCCGGGAGTACCGCGACGACGGCGTGCGCGTGAACTGCATCTGCCCCGGGGGCATGGGCAACGACACCGGGGCCGCGTTCGATCCGCCGCCGCCCGGCCTCGTCCGGGGCGCCCATCCGGCCGACGTGGCCGGCGCCGCCGTCTTCTTCGCGTCCGCGGACGCCGCCTGGGTGACGGGGCAGTCCCTGGAAGTCGACGGCGGCCGGGGGCTCTAGCGCCGCCGCCCCCCCTTGCCGACGGCGCGCTATGTCGATACACTTCTAATTAGACGTGCATCGAAGTGTCCGCCGGCCGGACGGCGCGGGGAGAGGATCGGGCGATGGGTGAGGACGAAATCGAGGCCGTGCTGCGCTTCTTCAAGGCCCTGGCCGACGCCAGCCGGCTGCGCCTGGTGGGGCTGCTGGCCGAGCGCGAACGGGGCGTCGACGAGCTCGCCGTGGCGCTCGCGCTGACCCCCCCGACGGTCTCCCACCACCTCTCCCGCCTGCGCGCCGCCGGTCTGGTGGCGATGCGCCGGGAGGGCACGGCGCACGTCTACCGCCTCGATACGGAGGCCCTGCGGCGGCTCAGCCGGGAGGTGCTCACGCCCGAGCGCGTGCGCTCCTTCGCCACCGAGCGCGCGCCGCTCCCGGCCCCTGTGGCGGACGCGCCGGACGCGCCGGACGCGCCGGACGCCCCAGACGCGCCGGACGCCCCCGGCCCCCGGGAGCGGAAGGTGCTGCGGGACTTCTTCGCCGGCGAGCGGCTGAAGGAGATCCCGGCGGGGCGCAAGAAGCGCTTGATCGTGCTGCGCTGGCTGGCGGCCCGCTTCGAGCCGGGGGTGCGCTACTCCGAGCGGGAGGTGAACGAGGTCCTGCGGCGCTCCCACCCGGACACGGCCACCCTGCGCCGCGAGCTGATCTCGGACGCCAACGGGCTGATGCGGCGCGACCACGGGGTGTACTGGCGCGTCCCGGACGCGGCCGGCGCCTGAGTCCGGCGCCGCCGGTCGGCCCCACCGGCCCTCCAGCGATTACCATACCGGCCGGAGGGACACGATGGGCGTTGAGCCGGAGCTGGTCGCCGATGAGCCCTGCAACATCGGGGAGGGGTGCCTGTGGCACCCGACGGAGCGCCGCCTCTACTGGTTGGACATCTCCGCGGGGCACCTCTACCGCTACGATCCCGCCGCCGGGCGCCACGAGCGCTGCTACGACAGCGGCGGCGAGGCCATCGGCGGCTGCTCCATTCAGGCAGACGGGGCCCTGCTGCTGCTGATGGCCAGGGGCGCCGTCCGGATCTGGCGGGACGGGCAGCTGACCACCCTCTGGGACGAGATCCCGGAGGAGCGCAACACCCGCTTCAACGACGTCATCGCCGATCCCGAGGGGCGCGTCTTCGGGGGCACCATGGCCACCCCGGAGCGGCCCGGGCGCCAGTACCGCATCGACCCGGACGGGAGCTACCGGGTGGTGATCCCGGAAGTGGGCACGCCGAACGGGATGGGCTTCACCCCGGACGGGAAGAGTCTGTACTTCACGGACACCCACACCCACCGGATCGAGCGCTTCGCCTACGACCGCGCCTCCGGGGCGATCGCCGATCCGCAGCTCTTCGCCGACGTCCCCTTCACCCCGGGAGAGGGCGGCCCGGACGGGATGACGGTGGACGCCGACGGCAACGTCTGGTCGGCGCGCTGGGACGGGAGCTGCCTCGTGCAGTACCGTCCGGACGGCACGGAGATGCGGCGCATCGCCTTCCCCGTGCGCAAGGTCTCCAGCGTCACCTTCGGCGGGGACGACTACGCGGACATGTACGTCACCACCGCCGGGGGGCAGCTCCGCCCGGGGGACGGGGTCCACGCCGGGGCCCTCTACCGGCTGCGCCTGGACGGCGTCCGGGGGGTGCCGGAGTTCCGTTCCCGCATCCGGCTCTGAGCGCGCCGGCCACCGCCGGGCACCGGTCAGCCGGCGGTGACCGCGACCGCCTGGGGGTGCCGGCCTTTCAGGCTGAGCTCCAGGCGCGACTCCCCCCGCAGGCCGGCGGCGGCGAGCGCCGCCTGGAGGGCCGGCACCTGGTCGGTGAGCAGGATCGCGCGGCCCCCGGGCGACAGAACGCGCGCCAGCTCGCGGGCGAAGTCCCGGTAGAGGGCGTCGATCCCGTCCGGCGCGGCCACCTGGCGCCCGAAGGGGAGGTTGCTGACCGCGGCGTCCACGACGCCGGCCCGCAGGGGGAGTCGCCGCGCGTCCAGGCGGGCGAGGCCCAGCGCCGGCGCCGGGGGCAGGTTGGCCCGCGCGGCCCGCAGGGCGGCCGCGTCGGCGTCGCCGCCGGTGAGGCGCGCGGCGGGGTAGGCGAGGCGCTCGGCGAGGACGGTGCCGCTGCCGCAGAAGGGATCGAGGAAGCGGTCGGCGGGCGCCGGGCGGGAGAGCCAGACGAGGGCGTGGGCGACGGTCGGGCGCAGCGCCGCCGGGGAGAAGGCGCGCTCGCCGCGGAAGCGGAAGGCGGCCGGGGTGAGGCGCAGGGAGAGCAGGGCCCGGTCGGCGGCGGCGTCGAGGCGCAGCTCGAGATCGTGCGCCGTCGCTTCGCCCTCCCGCCAGCGGGGGTGGGCGCCCAGCAGCCCGGCGGTGGCGGCCGCCGCCAGCTCGAAGCGGCTGAAGGTGTGCTGCCCGGCGCGGCTGGCGTTGACGAAGAGCGTCGGCGGCGGGCCGCCGGCGTCGCCCCCGCCCGGCGGAGCGAAAGGGCGCAGGTCGACGGCGGCCGCGGCGGCGGTCACGGCGGCGAGGTCGGCGCGGTGGGGCCCGATCCGGAAGCGGCCCAGCACGCGGTAGAGGTTGTCCGCCGTGCGCAGACCGAGCAGGGGCGCGGCGTCCGGGGCCTCCAGGATGAGCCGGCCACGGCCCCGCTCCCGGACGCGGACGGCGGGGAGCCGGGCGCGCACCTCGTCGGCCAGGACGTCCTCCAGGCCGGCGAGGGTGGTGGCCAGGAACAGCGGGCCGCCGCCGGCCGGGGCGGGCGGCGGCGGATTCGGCCGGCGCCGCCGGCGCAGCCGAATCCGCCCGGCCGGGCCGCCGGTCACCCCTCGCGGGCGTCGGGCGCCGGCGCGGCCGCCGGGTGGACGCTCGCGCCCGGCGGGCTGCCGTTCTCCTCGGCCGCGCGCCGGCTATCGGGCGGGGGGCCGTTGGGAGCGGCCGGCGCGGCCGCCTGTGCCGGCAGGTGCGCCGCCAGCGCCTCGTACTCGGGCCCGGCGGCGACCGGCGCGGCCCGGTCCGCGGGGGCGTCCGGCGGCGCGGCCGCCGCCCCGAGGGTGACGACGACGCGGTGGGTGCCGCCGTCGGCGACGATGGGCACCTCGCCGTCGGGCAGGTGCTGGCCGTCCGCCTCGACCCGCACGACGCCGCGGTTGACCCGCTCCGGGTTGCGGATGGTGACCTCGTAGACGGTGGTGCCGCCCGCGCCGGCGCGGTAGCGCAGCGTGACGCCGTCCCAGTCCCGGGGCACGACCGGGTCGAAGGCCATCCGCTCGCCGCGCAGCTTGAAGCCCAGCACCTCTTCCAGCCAGACCCGGTACATCCAGCCGCTCGACCCGGTGTACCAGGTCCAGCCGCCGCGTCCGACGTGGCCGGCGAGGTTGTAGACGTCCGCGGCGACGACGTACGGCTCCACCTTGTAGCGTTCGGCCTGTTCCGGATCGCGGGCGTGCTCCACCGGGTTGAGCAGGCGCAGCAGGTCGACCGCCCGGTCGCCGTCGCCGCGGCGGGCGAAGGCCATCGCCAGCCAGATCGCGCCGTGGGTGTACTGGCCCCCGTTCTCGCGCACGCCGGCGGGGTAACCCTTGATGTAGCCGGGGTTGTGGTCGGTGTGCTCGAACGGCGGCGTGAAGAGCAGGATCAGGCCGTCCTGCTCCTTGACCAGCCGCTCGTCGGCCGAGCGCAGGGCCTGGGCGGCGCGGTCCGCCGGCGCGGCGCCGGAGATGACGCCCCAGGACTGGGCGATGGAGTCGATCTGGCACTCGTCGTTCTCGTGCGAGCCGAGCGGGGTGCCGTCGTCGAAGTAGGCCCGGCGGTACCAGGCCCCGTCCCAGGCGCTGCGCTCGATGGCCTCGCTCAGCGAGGCGGCGTCCCGCCGGCGGGACGCCGCCTCGGCGGCCGCGTCCGGTGTGCCCTGGCGGTCGAGCAGGTCGGCGAAGCCGTGCAGCACGTCGATCAGGAACCAGGCCAGCCAGACACTCTCGCCCTTGCCCTCGGCGCCGACCAGGCTCATGCCGTCGTTCCAGTCGCCGGTGCCCATCAAGGGCAGGCCGTGCGGCCCCTGGGTCAACCCCTTGCGGATCGACCGCCGGCAGTGCTCGAGCAGCGTGCCGGCGTCCGCCGCGCGGTCCGGCGGGAAGTAGATCTCGTGCTCGTGCTCCTCCAGCAGGCGCCCTTCGAGGAAGGGGCAGACGGCGTCCAGGATCTGGACGTCCCCGGTGGCGCGCACGTAGTGGGCGGTGACGAAGGGCAGCCAGAGCAGGTCGTCCGAGAAGCGGGTGCGCACGCCGGCCCCTGAGGCGGGGTGCCACCAGTGCTGGACGTCGCCCTCCTTGAACTGGTGGGCGGCGGCGTCGAGGATGCGCTGGCGGGCCTCGGCCGGGTCGGCGTAGACCATCGCCATGGCGTCCTGCAGCTGGTCGCGGAAGCCGAAGGCGCCGCCGGACTGGTAGAAGGCGGAGCGCCCCCAGATGCGGCAGGAGAGGGTCTGGTAGGGGAGCCAGCGGTTGAGCAGGAAGTTGACCCCCAGGTCCGGGGTCTCCACCTCGACCGTGCCCAGGAAGCGGTCCCACCAGTCGCGGGTGGCCTGCAGGGCGTTGGCCACGCTCTGGGCGTCGCGGCAGCGGCGCACCACCTCCCGCGCTTCGGGCACGTCGGCGGCCTGGCCGAGCAGGAAACTGACCTCCGTCTCCTGCCCCGGCTCGATCTCCACCACCACCTGCAGGGCGTACCCGGGGTCGCGCCCGGCGCCGGTGCGCCCGGAGAGGGTCTGCCGGCCGAGGGCCGCCGGGCGGGCCGGGGCCCCGTTGCGGCCGAGGAACTCCCCCCGGTCGCCGCTGTAGCTGGCCACGTTGACGCTGGCGGCGACGAAGGCCACCCGGGAGCCGAAGTCGGGGTGGTAGAAGTTGCGCGCCAGCAGCGCCCGGCTCTCCGTATCCCAGGTGGTGACCACGTGCATCTGCGTCTCTTCGCGCGTGCCGCCGAGCACCCACTCGCCGTAGCAGTAGACCGAGAGGCGCCGGCGGCGCGACGAGGCGTTGCGCAGGCGCAGGCGCTGCACCCGCACCGGCGCCCCCCCGGCCGGCTGCCCCGCTCCGCCTTCCAGGGGGACGAACGTGGTCAGCTCCTGCTCGATGGCGTGGGAGTTGTGCTCGAAGATGGTGTAGCCCTGCCCGTGGCGGCAGCGGTAGGGGTCGAGCTCCCGGATGGGCAGGGGGGTCGGCGTCCAGTAGACCCCGCTCTGGTCGTCGCGGATGTAGATGGCGTCGCCGGTGGGGTCGCTGACGGGGTCGTTCGACCAGGGCAGCAGGCGGTTGCTCTGGCTGTTCTGCGACCAGGCGAAGCCCTGCCCGGACTCGGTCTGCATCGTGCCGAACCGGGGGTTGGCCATGACGTTGGCCCAGGGGGCCGGCGTCTGGGCGAAGGGCCCGAGGTAGACGACGTACTCCCGCCCGTCTGTGCTGAAGCCGCCGAGGCCGTTGAAGTAGGGCAGCTCCATGAAGGACAGGGGGGCCGAAGGCTCCTCCTCGAAGCGCCGGCCGACGGCCAGCGGCGCCGGCTGTCGGGCCCCCTCGGACGGCGCCGGCTGGGTGAGCTGCTGCACCAGCGGCCCGCGGGCCGCGACGAGCACCACCCGGGCGACGGCGCTGAGCAGGGCCAGGTCCTCCGGGGAGAGGCTCCCGGCGGCGCGGACGAAGATCCCGCCCGGCTGGTCGATCCCGGTGAACTGGGCGTGGGTCTGGATCAGCTTGCGCAGCTCCTCGCGCAAGGGCTGCTCGTACCCGGCGGCCTCCTCGTCCAGGATCACCAGATCGGCCTTGAAGCCCCGCAGGCGCCAGTAGGTGTGCGCCATGAGGGCCTCGCGCACCAGGTCGAGGTCGCGCACCGCGCCGATGGTGACCAGCAGGATGGGCAGGTCGCCGGAGATGCCGTAGGCCCAGAGGTGCGACTGGCCGAGGCGATTCTGGCGCAGCTGGCGCTCGCTCGCCCGCAGCCGGTCGCTGGGGAAGATCATGTACGAGGCCAGCTGCTGGTAGCGCTGCAGGTCGTCGAGGGAGACGCGCAGGTGGCGGGGCTCGAGCTGGGCCTGCGACCAGGCCATCTCGAACGCCCGCTCGCTCGCCCGCACGTCGCGGTACTTCTCCACCATCTCCAGAATCCGCTCCCGCGACTCGGCCGCGCCGGTGACGAACGTCACCGGGACGCGCTCGCCCGGGCGCAGGGTGAGGCGCACCCGCAGGCTGAAGATGGGGTCGAGGGTGGCGCCGACCGTGTCGCTGAGATCGCCCTCCAGCGCCGCCGGGTGCTCCGTGCTGCGCCCCCGGCCGATGAAGCGGGCGCGGTCGGTCTCGTGCTGCACGGCGGTCGCCTCGGAGGCGGGGGGCAGGGCCAGGACGTGCATCGCCCACACCGGCGGGTCGCTCGGCGAGCGCGGCTTGCGCCCGGCGATGAGCGCCCGCCGGCCGGGCACGAGCTCGGTGCGGACGAACATCTTGCTGAAGGCCGGGTGCGCGGCGTCTGCCCCGTGCGGGGCCAGGGCCAGCTCCTGGTAGGTGGTCAGCTCCAGGTGGCGCACCCGGCTGGAGTAGTTGACCAGGGTGACCCGGCGCACCTCGGCGTCGTCCTCGGAGGAGACGCAGATCTCGGTGCGGGTGCCGATGCCGGCGTCGCGCCGCTCGAACTCGGCCCGCGCGCCGCTGAACTGGGCCAGGTAGCGCGCCGTGGGGCGGCGCACCGGCTGGTAGGCCGCCGACCAGACGGCGCCCTGGTCGGTGTCCTTGACGTAGACGAAGGCGCCCCACGGGTCGAGCGTGGTGTCCGCCCGCCAGCGCAGCACGTCCATGTCCCGCCAGCGGCTGTACCCCCCGCCGGCGCTGGTGACCATCACGGCGTAGCTGCCGTTGGACATCAGCTGGGTCCGCGGGGTGGGCGTGTCCGGGGTGGTGAAGCGGCTGATCGGCTCGCCGCCCTCGCCGGCGTCCACCGGAGCGCCGCGGATGGGGGCCTCGCCCCGGGCGACGCCGGCCGAGACCTGCGGCGCGACCGGGATGCGCTCGAAGAGCAGCGGCTCGGCGGCGCGCACCCGGGCGTCGGCGTGGAAGCGCCGCTGCATGACCAGGTCGTGCAGGGCGTTGTCGATCGCCAGCAGGGCCATCCCCTGGTGGTGGACCATGTAGGTGTAGACGACGACGCCCCCGCCCCCGGCGGGCTGGCGCTGCGGGGTGTAGTCGATCGATTCGTAGTAGCCGTACGGCCCGCGCATCCCCAACCGGGAGAGCCGGCGCAGGTTGCGCACCGCCTCGTGGGGGGCAACCGGGAGGGCCATCATGGCGGCGTAGGGGGCCACCACCAGGTCCTCCTCCAGGCCCCGTTTGAGCCCCAGCCCGGGGACGCCGAAGGCCTGATACTGGTAGGTCTGGTTGTTGTCGACGGCGGCGTAGGCCGCCTCGGAGATGCCCCAGGGCACGTTGCGCTTGGCGCCGTAGTCGATCTGGGCGGCGACGGCCGCCCGGGCGGCGGCGTCCAGCAGCGAGTTCTCGTAAGAGCGGCACAGCAGGTGGGGCATGAGGTACTCGAACATCGTCCCGCTCCAGGAGAGGAGCACCCGCCGCCCGCCGGCCAGCCCGAAGGCCCGGCCGAGCGTCACCCAGTGGTCGACCGGGACGTCGCCGTGGGCGATGGAGACGAAGCTGCCCAGGCGCGCCTCGCTCGCCAGCAGGTCGTAGAACGAGGCGTCCATGCGCCGCTCGGAGACGTTGTAGCCGATCGCGAACAGCTTGCGCTCCGGGTCGTAGAGGAAGCGCATGTTCATGTCCGAGGCCAGGTCCTCGGTCTGGGCGATCAGGCGCTGCACCTTGTCCAGCTGCTCGCCGGCCAGCCAGCGCGAGCGGGAGGTGGCCTCGGCCACCTGCTCGAGCCAGGCCCCGAGCGGCCCGGGGAGGTCGGAGGCGTAGGCCCGCAGGGCGAGCAAGGCGGTCAGCGGGCCGAACTCGCCGGAGGCCAGCGCCCGCAGCGAGGGCGCCTGGCGCAGGGCCTGCCGGCGCCACTCCCGGGCCCCCTCCCCGAGCGGGCGCAGCCGGTCCTCCGGCTGGCTCACCAGAGGGTCGACCCACCACAGGTAGCGGCCGACGACGTCGACGGCGGCGGCCACCTGGAGCTCCACCTGGCGGGCCCAGTACTGGGCCTGCTTGCCCTGCGCGGACTCCGGCTCCAGGCGGTCGACGCCGGGGGGCCCGGCGTCCGGTCGGAGGGCGCCGTTCTGCCCGCCGGCGGGCACCGCGCCGTTGCCCGCCGCGGGCGACTGGGACTCCGGGGGCGCCGCCCCCCCGCCGAGAATCGCGACCAGCTCGCGAGCGGGGACGGTGGCGGCGTTGAGCCGGCGCACGATCTCCGGTAGCTGATCCGGCGGCGAGTCGAAGAGCACGTCGAGGGTGGCGATCAGGTGGTTGATGCGCGGGCGCTGGACGCCCTCGGTCAGCTCCAGGCCGAGCCACTCCCGGACGAGGCCGAGGGTGTCGCGCAGGCCGGTCAGGGTGGCCGGGCCGATCACCGGCTCGGAGAGCAGCTCCTCGTAGCCCTGGCGCAGGGCCCAGAGCGAGGCCAGCAGGTTCCCGCTGTCCACCATGGAGACGTAGCTGGGGGGCAGCGGCTGCAAGGTCTCGATCTGGTACCAGTTGAGCAGGTGGCCCTCGAAGCGCTCCAGGCGGTTGAGGGTCTCCATCGTGGCCAGCCCGCGGTCGATCACCTGGTCGAGCGTGAGGTAGCCGAAGTCTCTGGCCGCCAGGGTGGAGAGGAGCCACAGGCCGATGTTGGTCGGCGAGGTGCGGGGGGCCACCTCAACCCGCAGCGCCTCCTGGTAGTTGTCCGGCGGCAGCCAGTTCGTCTGGGGGCCCACCAGGTCGTCGAAGTAGCGCCAGGTCTGGCGCGCCAGGCGGTGCAGCAGGGCCTGGTCGGCGGGGGAGAAGGCCCCTTGCAGGGAGCGACCGCGGGGCTGGCGCAGCCAGGCCACGGCCGCCGGGGCGAGCAGCCAGAGCAGCAGGAAGGGCAGGGCCGGGAGGATGGCGCTCGGCAGGAGCACGAACAGGGCGGCGCTCACGGCGGCGGCGAACAGGCTGACCCCGCTCATGCGCCAGACGAAGCGCCGCTCCCGCTCCTGTCCGGAGAGGTGGACCATGCGCGCCGTCTGCCACTGCAGCAGGCGCCGCCGTGTGAACCAGCGGCGCACGAAGACGCGGCCGATGGCGTCGAGGGCGATCAGGGCCTGGTGGGGCAGCAGGGTCATGTTGAACCCGGCCCGCACCCAGCCGGTGCTCTGCTCCTGCCAGCCGCGTACGGTGCGCACCGGGGCGGTCACCGCCTCCGGCATGGCCAGCACCCAGGTGAGCAGGGCCATCACCGGGGGCAGCACGAACAGGCCGGCGCCGAGCAGCGTCCAGAACCAGCCGGTGCCCGGATCGAGCAGCCAGCCGGCGACGAGCAGGGCGACCGTCGAGGCGGGGACGAGGCTGCGCCGCAGGTTGTCGAAGATCTTCCAGCGGTTGAATGGGGAGATGGGGTTGGGCGCCCGCCGCCCGCCGCCGCGGGGGCCGGTGGGGACGCGCGGCGTGCACCAGTCCGCCACCTGCCAGTCGCCCCGAATCCAGCGGTGCTGCCGCCCGGAGTAGGCCAGGTAGGAGGAGGGGAACTGGTCGAAGAGCTCGATGTCCGTCGCCAGCCCGACCCGCACGTGGGCCCCCTCCACCAGGTCGTGGGAGAGCAGCAGGGCGTCCGGAAAGCGGCCCCCCAGGAGGCGGTGGAAGGTGCGGACGTCGTAGATGCCCTTGCCGATGTAGCTCCCCTCGCCGGCCAGGTCCTGGTAGACGTCCGAGACGGCCTGGGTGTACGGGTCGGTGCCCACCGGGTCGGTGAAGACGCGCGAGAAGCGGGTGGCGGTGGCGCTGGGCAGGGTGGTCGTGACCCGCGGCTGGATGATCGTGTAGCCCTGGGTCACGGTCTGCCCGTTCGGGCCGAGGCGCGGCCGGTTGAGGGGGTGGGCCAGGGTCTCCACCAGCCGCCGGGCGGCGCCGTAGGGCAGCTGCGAGTCCGAGTCCAGGGTGATGACGAAGCGCACCGCGTCGAGGGCGGCGGCGTTCCCGACGTGCTGCAGGGTGCTCGGCGAGAGGTCGGCGCCCTCGAACTCCGCCACCAGTCCCGGATCGGCGGCGATCTGGCGCCCGATCAGCAGCCGGTTCAGCTCCTCCAGCTTGCCCCGCTTGCGCTCCCAGCCCATCCACACCTGCTCGGTCACGCTCCACTGGCGCTGGCGGTAGAGCAGGGAGAAGGTGCCGCCCGGGTAGCGCTCGTTGAGGGCCTCGATCCCCCGGATGGCGGCGTCCAGCAGCGAGGCGTCGTCCGGCATCACCGGCTGGGGGGCGTCGGGGAAATCGGCCAGCAGGGCGAAGTGCAGCTGCGGGTCCTGGTTGGCCAGGAAGCGTATCTCCAGCCGCTCCAGGTCGTCCCGCACCTCGTCCGGGGAGAGCAGCAGCACCGGCACCACCACCAGGGTGCGGACGTCCGCCGGCAGGCCCTCCTCGAAGAGCAGCTTGGGCAGCACGCGGGGGTGCAGCAGGCGGGTGGCCAGGTAGTTGACCAGCTGCACGGCCATCTCGCTCGCCGGCAGGAGGAGGAGCAGCAGCAGCACCAGCAGGGCCCCCGGCTGGATCTGCGCCCGGGCGGCGACGGCGCCCGCCCCCCAGACGATGAGCAGGGTGAGCAGGGCGATCCCGCCGACGTAGACCAGCGTCGGGTGGGCCAGCACCCACCGGCCGAGGCGGGCGCTGACCGGGATTCGGGCGCCGGCGCGGCGCTCCAGCTCCGGCCGGCCCTCGGTCAGGTGGTAGCCGACGTGCGCCGGCAGGCCCTCCGGCGTCGCCCGGGCCAGCTCGATCGCCAGCCGGGCGACCTCCACCTCGTGGCGCTTGGCCTGCCGGGCGACCTCCTCCACCACGTGGCGGTAGCGGTCGCGCGTGCCGAAGTCCATCTCCGAGTAGGTGCCGGCCGGGTCCTCGCCCAGGATGGCGTGGATGGGGCTGTTCGCCTCGAAGACGTCGCGCCAGTCAACGCTGGAGAGGCGGCGCAGGCTGCTGATGGCGTTGGCGATGGTGACCTGGTCGGCCGCGTGGCGCAGCTGCTCGTGCTGGATCACCTCCGGCACGGGCGCCCCCAGCTTGCGCTCCAGCCAGGAGCGGATGGGGTCGAGGGCGATCGCCTCGCCCTGCAGCTGGCTGACCAGGCGGTCGGCGAAGTAGGGCGACGGGTCGGGCGGGCCGCCGGAGGTCGGCTCCCGGGCCAGCTCGGCCAGGATGAACAGCAGCTGGTCCGGATCGCGCCGCGCGGCGACCAGCAGGCGGTTGGCCCACAGGTCGGCCCGCTCGTGCTCGTGCTGGCGCCGGTCGACGGCGCCGGCCAGGTGGCTGAGGTTCTCGATCAGGGCCAGGCGCAGCATCAGCGGCATGGCCCACAGCTCGCCGGTGGTCAGCGGGGTGTGGCGCTGGTAGGCCTGGAGGAAGGCGCTGACGTCCTGGACGTGCACCTCGGCGTCGGTGTGCGAGGCCAGCTCGTAGGCCAGGTTGTAGATCCGCGGCTGGCCTCCGCCTTCGCCCCCGTCCAGCAGCGGCAGGACGTCGTAGAAGCGGCGGGAGAGGTTGCGCCGCACGTCGCCCACGTGGCGGCGCACGATGTAGGCGTTGTCCAGCAGCCACTCGGCCGCCAGGGAGATGCTCTGCTCCAGGCGGACGGCGTCCGAGAGCCCGGCGGTGATGGCGTCGATCGTGCGCTCGCTCGTGCGCAGGCGGTTCCACAGGGGGTGCCCCCAGGCCCGCCCATCGGAGAGGGTCTGCGTCGACGCCAGCCGGGTCGCCTCGCGCACCAGCTGCTCGGTGGTGTAGCGCTCGCCGCGCATGGTGTCGCCGCCGCGGGGCGGGCTCTCGGCGGCGGGGATGGCCGCGCGCAGCACGAACGTGGTCGGCTCGGCGCCCTGCACGCGGCGCAGCAGGGCCAGCGCCGCCGGCCCCCGGTCCGGCGGGGCCTGCACGATCAGCAGGGTCTCCTGGGGCATCACCAGGCGCCGGAAGCGGGCCAGCGTGCGCTGGTCGACGCCCATATCGATCAGCCGGGCGAGGAAGAAGCCCAGCAGCGCCCCGCCGGCGGTGATCGCCAGCACGATCAGCCACCACAGGACGGTGGTGAACGTCGCGGCGAAGGAGTACGGCACCACCCGGGAGACGTACCCCACCATGATGCCCAGGGCGACGGCGCCGCCGACCAGGGCTCCGAGGCGCGGGGAGACGTCGTTATCGTGGACGGTGATCCGTCCCGGCTGCAGGTGCTGGATCGCCGCCGCCCGCCTGAAACCGCTGCGCCCCACCTGGCGCAACGTCTGTAGCGCGGTGTCCTGCTCCTGGTAGAAGGCGAGGATCGTCGCGTCCGCTCTGGCCACCTATCCAGTACTTTAGCCGAACGCGACCTACCCGACCGATTCGTTGATGCGGCGCTCCAGCTCCTCGACCGATTCGCGCCGCGCTTCGACCCGCGTCTTGAGGCGTCCGATGCGCTCGCTGACGTTGGTCGGCGTCACCGCGTGGTCGTAGGCCACCGCCCGCAGGAACGTCTCGATCTGGTCGAGCCCGATCTCGGTCAGGCGCAGGTCCTCCGTCCAGCGCTCGATCCGGGCCACGTGCTCGCGCTTGAGCGCGATCAGCTCCTCCAGCTCCTCCCGCACCCGCTCGCTCGACCCCTGGCGCCGCCGGATCAGGTTGCGCAGCTCGTCCTCGGCCTGCTTCTGCGGGTTGTTCACCAGGGCCCGGATCAGCAGCAGGCGGCGCCGCGAGAGCTCGACCGCCTGGTCGACGAACTCGCTCACCTCGAGCTGCTGCTCGGGGCTGAGCAGACTGACCCCGCTGGAGGTGGACGGCAGGTCGGTCAGGATCAGGCGCTCCAGATCGGCGATGCGCCGCAGCTGGGTCTCGCGCTGCAGCCACTGGGCCCGGGCGTCCTCGTTGCGCGGCGTGGTGAAGCGCTTGATCGCCGACTCGACCTCTTTGATCGCGTCGCCCCGCTGGGGGTACAGCAGCTTGTCCCCCGAGCCGGTCATGCCCAGGTAGTACATGGTCGCCGTCCACGCCCCGGCGCCCCCCAGCATGAGCCAGCCGAAAGCCGGGTTCTGGGTGGTCACCCAACCCACCAGCCCGGCCGCGGCCGCGCCCGCCGCCACCAGGCTCTTGGTGCTGAGGAGCTGTTCGCCCCAGTAGCGCAGTCGCTCCGCCGGTCCCATTCCAGTCTCTACCCGCCGCCGCCGCTGCCGGCACGCACCGCCCGGGCGCCCCGCCTCCGGGCCCCCCGGCGGGAGGCGGGAATCAGCCGCTCGGTCGGGTAGGCCCGCACCACCACATCGTACAGGGCGGGCCCGGGTCAGGCGGTGACCAGCGCGAAGATGACCCGGTCGTCCTGCTGGATCTGGGCCGGGTCGGTGCACTCCCGGCAGCGGGGCAGCGAGGTGGCCAGCACGAGGCGCTCGGCGGGAATCCCGAACTTGATGATGTAGTCCTGCACGGCGCGGGCCCGCTCGAAGGCCAGGGCGTTGATCTGGCTCTCGTCCAGCCCCCGCCCGGCCGGCCAGCCGGCCGAGCCCTCGATGCGCAGGTAGGTGCCGACCGTGCTGCGCAGCACCGGGATGACCTGGTCCTCGATGTCCCGCTGGGCCTGCGCGGTCAGCCGGGAGCTGCCCGGCTCGAACTGCACCTGGGTGACGCCGAGCACGGCCACGGTGGTCAGGCGCTGCTGCTGCTCCGGGGTCAGCCCCGTCACCTGGGGCCGGGCGGTGAGGTGGAAGGTGGGGTTCACCGGCGGGCGGGTGGAGATCAGCCCCGGTTGGGAGGCCGAGACGCGCACGAAGGCCGGCTGAAACACCTGCGGCAGCTCGTCGTCCCGCAGGACGCGGCGCACCTCGCGCCCGCCGGAGAGCCAGACCGTCTGGGCCTCTTTGTAGCGGCTGTAGAGCAGGGGCAGGTTCTGGTCGCTCATCACCGCCTGGTTGTCCTGCAGCGTGGCCTGGGCGAACTCTTCGAGCGCCCCGCGCAGGTCCTGCGGCGTGGCGACCCCCGTCCAGGAGGCGTTCCAGCGGGCCATCGCCTGGGCGGCCCGGTCCGGCTGCTCGATGGTCAGCTTCTCGGCCTCGAACCAGGCGTCATGGAAGGCCTGCAGCGCCTCCCGCCGGGTCTGCAGGGCGCGCGATCCGGTGACCACCACGTCCATCGTCACCCGGAACTGGTCGGAGTCCATCAGCACCTTGCTGTCGTCGCGCTGCTCGGCCTGGGTCAGGTCGCCGCTCGACCAGCCGATCACCCCGTGGGCCTCGCGGTTCAGGTAGCGCCGCACCGCCTGGTTGAGATTCTCCTGCCCGTAGCGGATCACCTCCCCGACCGGGACGCCGCCGACGCGGAGCATGTAGTAGAGCAGGTACTCGCTGACGCTGCTGTCCGAGTAAGCGAAGGCCTTGCCGCGCATGTCGTTGAAGGTCTGCACCGCGCTGGCCTGGACGACGGCCTTGTCCGCCCCGGCGGACTCCCCGACGATGGCGGTGACCACCCCGGTGTCCGGCCCGCCCCAGAGCGAGTAGGAGTTCATCGTGGTCAACAGGATGTCGAAGCCGCCGCTCTGCAGCAGCTCCGCCCGGCGCTGCTCGCTGATCCGGTTCTTGTCCTCGATGTCGAAGGGGACGAAGCGCACCCCCAGGCCCCGCTTCTCGGCCAGCTTCTCCTGGTAGAGGAGGACGACCGGGGCGTAGGGGGGGAACTCCTTGTCGAAGGCC